>NZ_KV795021.1:27228-27992 GCF_001808865.1 Streptococcus sp. HMSC061D10
GAACCAAGCTTCCAAGTGGTTTATAGGTAATAATCTCTACTACTTCAGGATTTTCTGGAGTAACTGTCTTACTACCAGCTTCTGTCTTATCAGCGTAGTAACCTGGAATTACAGGAACAGTAACCTTGCCATAAGTATGACTAGTTTCAGTCCATGTTGTAGTTCCATCAGCTTGTTTTTCTTTACCAGTAAATGTAAAGTCGTCTTGGACATTGTCAGCTGGAGTCTTGTCACCTGCTCCTTCAAACTTCACTGTCTGTTTGGTTGGTTTAGTCACATCATTTACGATTGGTACGTAGATGATTGGGGTATCTTCACCTGGATTTGTTGGAAGGTTTGGAAGTTCCTTACCTGGTTCTACTGGTTGACCTGGTTTGCTTGGATCTTTTGGATCTGGCAAGTATGGTTTGTAGCCTGGAACATCTGGAACTACTGGTTTACCTGGTTTCGTTGGATCTGTTGGATCATTTGGATATTTCACACCTGGTGTTGATGGGAAATTAGGATCATCAGATTTCGGAACCAAACTGCCAAGTGGTTTGTAGGTAACAACCTCTACTACTTCGGGATTTTCTGGAGTAACTGTCTTACCACCAGCTTCTGTCTTATCAGCGTAGTAACCTGGAATTACTGGAACAGATACCTTACCATATGTATGGCTCTTCTCAGTCCATGTTGTAGTTCCAGAAGCTTTGTTTTCTTTACCAGTAAATGTAAAGTCATCTTGGACGTTATCGGCTGGAGTCTTATCGCCTGCTCCTTCA
>NZ_KV795021.1:28092-28576 GCF_001808865.1 Streptococcus sp. HMSC061D10
TACGTCTGGAACAACTGGTTTACCTGGTTTACCTGGATCTGTTGGATCATTTGGATACTTCACTTTTGGTGTTGATGGGAAGTTTGGATCGTCTGGTGTTCCTGGTTTTGGAACCAAGTTTCCAAGTGGTTTGTAGGTTACTGTATCTGTTGCTTCAGGATTTTCTGGAGTAACTGTATTACCACCAGCTTCTGTCTTATCAGCGTAGTAACCTGGAATTACTGGAACAGATACCTTACCATATGTATGGCTCTTCTCAGTCCATGTTGTAGTTCCAGAAGCTTTGTTTTCTTTACCAGTAAACGTAAAGTCATCTTGGACATTGTCGGCTGGAGTCTTATCGCCTGCTCCTTCAAACTTAACTGTTTGTTTAGTTGGTTTTGTCACATCATTTACGATTGGAACGTAGATGATTGGTGTGTCATCACCTGGGTTTGTTGGAAGGTTTGGTAGCTCCTTACCTGGTTCTACTGGTTGACCTGGT
>NZ_KV795021.1:28676-29287 GCF_001808865.1 Streptococcus sp. HMSC061D10
GAACCAAGCTTCCAAGTGGTTTATAGGTAACCTTATCAGTTACTTCTGGTTGATCCGGAGTTACTGTCTTAGAGCCAGCTTCTGTCTTATCTGAGTAGTATCCATCTACAACTGGAACAGTAACCTTGCCATAGGTGTGACTAGTTTCAGTCCATGTTGTAGTTCCATCAGCTTGTTTTTCTTTACCAGCAAATGTGAAGTCGTTTTGGACATTGGCAGCCGGAGTCTTGTCACCTGCTCCTTTAAAGGTTACAGTTTGTTTAGTTGGTTTTGTCACATCATTTACGATTGGTACGTAGATGATTGGTGTATCTCGTGAAATACGATCTGGATCACTTTCATCATTTGGTTCAATCGTTTTATCAACTATATTGTAACCCCAAGCTTGTGGTTGTTCTTCCTTAATCTTGTATCCAGCTGGAGCATCAGGAATCTTAGTTTCTGCTGCTTCTGTAGGATTGAATGGATTATTTTCATAAGTCTTAGATGCTGAACCTGGAATAACATTTCCCGATTCATCTACTTGGATAATTTTTCCTAATGGTTTATACACAACGTGATCTGTTACTTCTGGTTGATCCGGAGTCACTGTCTTAGATCCAGCTTCTGTC
>NZ_KV795022.1:0-211 GCF_001808865.1 Streptococcus sp. HMSC061D10
TTTCTCTGGTTGGAACTTAGGCTCTTCTGGTGGAGTTACACGGTTGTTAAATTCTTTATCCGCAATGTCGCCTACAGTCGCGATAAGAACTTTAGCTGTTCCATCGTGTTTCACTGTAACTGTTACATTCGCTTTCATAGTATCGTAGGTAACGGTTGCGTCTGAGCCTTTAACTTCTTCTACTGTGTAGTTGTGAACGCCTGCTTGTTCT
>NZ_KV795023.1:0-221 GCF_001808865.1 Streptococcus sp. HMSC061D10
TCTTCACGTGTATGAACGATTTCGCCATCACCAAAACCTTCAACGTATTTCACGTTAACTGGAACTTCTACTTTCAAGACATCGATGTTGAAACGTGGATCTGAGAAGACTTTCATAGCGCCGATAACCTTGTGTGGTTTTACTTTAGCGTATTCAGCAGAACCTGCGTCAGCAATTTTTTCATCATAGGCAAGGATTTCAAGGAAGAATGGAATATCTTC
>NZ_KV795024.1:0-693 GCF_001808865.1 Streptococcus sp. HMSC061D10
CTGTCTAACTTTTGGGGTGCAGTACATTTTATCCCAACCTCTTTTTTGTTTGCCTAGTTTACAAGGCTCTATCTCCATATTTAAAAAATAATACTCTTCGAAAATCAAATTCAAACTACGTCAGCTTCACCTTGCCGTACTCAAGTACAGCCTGCGGCTAGCTTCCTAGTTTGCTCTTTGATTTTCAGAGTATAAACAGTCGACTTTTGTTTTATAGCAGCTATCCTAATGATACTCGATAGGAATTCTCCACTTTAATTTCTATAATTTTCTAGCATTTTAGAAATTTACTTTTTACCACTTTTCCATTAAGTGGCCCAATCAAAAAACCGTAAGAATTTCTTCTTACGGTTTTTCTAGCAAACTCATAGAATCAAGATTCTCAAATTTGCTTTATCTGAGTAATATTTTACTCTTCTTCCTCACGTTTTTTAGCGAAGAGGAGTCCGCCTGTCGCTGCTGCAAGAAGTGCTAAAGCAAGTGAAGCGCTAGATTGTTCTGTACCAGTATTTGGCAATTCTTTCGCTCCTGCTTTCTTAGCTGATTGGTTAGCAGCTGATTCTTTAGTTGCTTCCTTAACAGCATTCTCACTTGCAATTACTGCTACTGAGCCATCTGCAAAGGTTACAACTACTGATCCATCATTATTAACCTTGATATCTGTTGCTGTTGGGTTAGCTTTCTTAACTTCGT
>NZ_KV795025.1:0-307 GCF_001808865.1 Streptococcus sp. HMSC061D10
AGGAATCTCAGATGACTACGATGAAGCTAAATTGGAACTTGATTCTACTAAGATCAAAGCCTACGATTCAGTAACAGGCGCAGAAGTAACAGATAAATTCGATATCACTGTGAACAACGGTGTGATTACTGCAACTCTTAAAGATGGCTTCACGAAGTCACTTGGAGACGCAGAAGATACTCAAATCATCGATACAACTAAGTTCGCCTTCGGACGTTACTACAAGTTCGACATCCCAACAACAGTGAAAACTGATGTACCTGGTGGTGTAGATATTGAAAATACTGCGGCTCAAGTAGTCAACTAC
>NZ_KV795025.1:407-681 GCF_001808865.1 Streptococcus sp. HMSC061D10
TAAGACTCTTGAAACTGTAAGCAACGATGCGGCTGGTAACGTTAAGTTCAAAGCTCTTAAATTCAAGAAGGGTGAAGAAGGCGTTCACAACTACACTGTTGAAGAAGTAGCTGGAACAGACGCAACTGTAACATACGACACAATGAAAGCGAATGTAACAGTTACAGTTAAACACGACGGAACAGCTAAAGTTCTTGTGGCAACTGTTGGCGACATCGCTGATAAAGAGTTTAACAACCGTGTCACTCCTCCAGAAGAACCTAAGTTCCAACCA
>NZ_KV795026.1:0-241 GCF_001808865.1 Streptococcus sp. HMSC061D10
GCCGTTTGAGTCAGCTTCTTTAACTGTCTTCGCTGGGGTCAAGACTGCCACTGAACCATCTGGGAAGGTTACTGTGGCTGTGCCGTCGTTTCCTACTTCTACCTTACTTGCTGTTGGGTTAGCTTTCTTAACTTCGTCGGCTACCTTAGCTTTTTCAGCATCTGTAAGAGCTGATGGGTTCACTACTGGGGTGATTGCTGGATCTTTAGTTGCTACCATTGGATCGCTTGCATCTGATGTT
>NZ_KV795027.1:0-5121 GCF_001808865.1 Streptococcus sp. HMSC061D10
AGCTTCGGGTAATGCCGGTTGAACTTCCGGCTCGCCTTTGTCAGTCACAATAGCTTCCGGCAACGCTGGTTGAACTTCAGGTTCTACAAGGTTTGTACCTATTGGTTGCGTATAGTCAGGCTTCTCATACTTAGGAGCATCGTCTGGGACTGTGCCTACTGGTGCAGTGTACTCTGGTTTCTCTGATTTAGGTGCTTCGTCAGGCACTGTACCCACTGGTTTAGTGTATTCTGGTTTCTCAGCTTTAGGTGCTTCGTCAGGCACTGTGCCAACTGGTTTAGTATATTCTGGTTTGTCTGCTTTAGGTGCTTCGTCAGGAACCATCCCCACAGGTTGAGTGTATCCTGGTTTTTCATGAACTTCGGGCTCAACCAGATTACCACCAACTGGTGCTGTATGTTCTGGTTTTTCTGCTTTAGGCGCTTCATTAGGGATACTTTGAATTTCAGATACTGGAACATTTTTTGTCCCCTCAGCTTTATGTTGAATTTCTGAGATTGCATCATCATCAAGAGGTAAGTATCCAATATAACGATATCCAGCAATTTGAACTACTCCTTCATTACTTGGAGCTTTCAAAGGATTGCTTATATCGAGAGCTTGCATACTAGAAAGACTAATCAGTCCGATAGTAGTAACTAAGAACAAACTACTAACTTTTTTCTTTTTATGAACCAAAAGGACTAAACTACCAACAGCTAATAGCCCTAAAGCTGTAAGCACAGAAGTCGATGAACCTGTTGCAGGAAGAGCTTCCTGCTGATAAATAAGAGCATAAGTTACCTCATTATCAGTAGGAATTCCTGCTTGAATCTTTCTTTGTTCTTCCTTTGTAAGAGCGCTTTTTTCAATGTAATGATAGGTAGAAGCATGAATGACTGACGGTGCAACTAAGATACTTCCGAGTAAAACTGAACCAACAATCCCACAGATTTTTCGGATTGAAAACCGTTCTTTTTTAAATAATGACAAGCGTAATCACCTTCTTTAATTTTATTTCCTAATAGTAAACACTATTTTTTATTTTCAAAAATTGAACTTCTAAAATCATCAGTTTGATTTAGATAGGCCTTAAACACTGCTCTCTTTAACTTATGAACTGCACTATCATATTCTGGATTATAGTTGTCCCAAGAATAACGATTCTCATCTGCATCCTTACGGACAGCTTCGTCCATTAATCGCTGCAGTTCTTCTACACTATGAATCGTCTTTCTTGCAAAACTTGCCCAAGATTTAGTTGGATCGTTGAAGGTCACCTTTTTCAAGTTTCCAAACTGACCCACCCGTTCTTGGTACATAGCTGTCTTAAATTCTGCCCAAGTTTTATACTTACCTTCAAATACCTTTTCCAAAACAAGATCATCTGTCACCAATCCTCGTTCTTTACCATAAAGATTGATAGTTTTCCCTTGTTGTTTAGCAACTTCCTCGTATTGGTTTGAGATATAAGGTACCATTCCATCCTTAAAACCTTTGGCAGCCAAAAGTTCATAAGCTATCCTACGTCCCATCAAATCACCCGGAGTTCCCTTACTGCTCAGAGCCGAATAGATTGGGGCGAAGAGTTTAATCGTATAGTAACCGTTTCTTTCATATTCCCCAGACTTATATTCACGAGCTGACAAGATATTATTTTTAATTAAACTATCAAAGGTAGTCAATTTTTTGGCATCTTCTTCTGTCAGATTTTGTACAACGTTAGTAGCGTAAACCTCATTTCCATCTGCAGGATCTTTCACGTATTTATTCTCGATTTTTCTCAGAGCCGTCATTTTCTGATAAGCATCTAACTGTTTCACAATAGATTGCCCTTCGAGATATTCCAACATGTAAACGACATCAAACATATTGTGGACGTAGTTCTGAAGATCTGCTGCGTCATTAAATCTTGTAGTTGGATCAAGTACTTGCAATCGCTGGCCTTCTGTACTATCTGATGTTTTATGTTTCAAGATAGAGTTGATGGTAATGGTTGCATCACTTGGTTGATCAGGAGCTTGCAATAAGCCTTTTGCGAAGAACTCCGGTCCTAAGCCACTTCTTCGACCATAGCCACCAAGGTAAATATCCTGATCTGAATCATGTGTCATCTCATGGGTATAGGTGATAGCTCCATCCTTATCTAACATACGATAGGACATATAGTAAACGCCATCTCCAGTTGCATAAGCACCATGGTGATTGTGAACTACTTTATTCCCCACTGGACCAAAGAAATTCTTCATCGCCGGATTGGTACTATCAAACTGAGCCTCAACTGTAGCTTTTCCAGATGTTGTATCATCTCCAAACTTATAGGCATCATAAAGTAAAATTGTACGATAGAGCTTTTCACGTCCTTCTTTATCTAAAATACGATACCAATAATCATAGTGATCTCGCTGACGTTTGGCTGTTTCACGCGCATTATCTTCAACAAACTTATTGAGTTCATCTCCAGCCTTATAATCGCTGTTGCGGTAGCGATCGTAAGCGCCAAATCCTAGGCTAGACAAGGTTGAGATGACAAATACAGATCTTTCTGGCAAGGTAAGGAGAGGCAAGACCATATTGCGATATTTCCAAGTACTACTAGTAATTCTGTCATAAACACCGATAGAATACTTAGTCCCTGCTTGCTCTTGCTTGGCTTTGACCTCTGCAATAGTGGATTTTTCTTCGACAATGAAAGCTTTGGTCTGTTTTTTAAACCAGTCATTATTGCTAGTGTTTGGTAAAAAGACTTTTCGGTAATTTTCTAGCGTGCTAAACAAATCTGTCGTTCCATGATGGCTGGCAAGACTGATAGCATAAGTATCGACATTGTTTTTAGCAAGAAGATTGTTAAAGCCAGATTTACCTAACTCAATCAGAGTATCTAATGGTGAAGTATTTCCTTTACCAAAGAAGTCTGGACGATACATCACCAGGTCTTTGACATTCACTTGACCATAGCTAAAGTTATACCAACGTTCTAAATAAGTTAAACCGAGTAGCAAGGCTTCCTTATTGTTCTTGATTTTATCTACAAGATAGCCTCTGGTAACTGGGTTGTCACCAGCAAGTCCAGCATCTGCTGACAAGAGTTTTTTCAAACTGTTTGCCAAATTTTGTTTTGTTTTGACGAACTGGTCTTCCAGATAGAGCTCAGTTTGCTTGACATCTGGAGAAATTCCGAGTGTCTTTCTGATGGCATCCGACTTATAGTCAACCTTTTGTAAGTCAGGTAAGACTTGCTTAATGATAGAGTCTTGGTCATACAAGAATTGATTTGGAGTGTAGAGGAGTCCTGTATCCCCTAAACTATATTCTGCTAGCTTGGCAAAATCAGTCTGGTACTTGAGATCGAGCTTCTCAGATGAATGGTCCTGATAGTGAAGCAAGAGTTTATTTGCAGTCTGTTTGTTAGAAACAATATCTGTGATTACTTGGTCATCCTTCATCATAACTGCGGACAAGAGTTCTTTTTGATATAAGAGACTGTTCTCCTTAACCAGGTTTCCGTATTTCACGATGGTCGCCTTGTTATAGAAAGGTAACAATTTTTCAATGTTCTTATAAACCAAAGCACGGTTAGCTTGATAATGGGCTACCTTAGAAAAATCACTTTCTTTACTACCACTTGTTGAAAGGGGCTCCATTGTTGGAGGAGTGAGAGGATTGATTTCTGCTTTTTTATTAGTCACTTCAGAAGCATCTAACATTGTTCCTCTTTCTTCAAAGGATTCTTTGCTGACGACTTCATCCCTAACCAAGGTGACATTGTATACTCTGTTCGCCTTGCTGCTGAATGTGTCCTTCACCTTCATGTCATTATAGTGGTAACCGGTAATGGCATTTCCGTTGGTTACATTGACATCACTGAGAACATTGGTCAAGCTTCCAGCATGCCGTTCCTCACCAGAAGTTCGATCCCACAAATATCCAGCCACACCCGCAACTCTACCAAAGTGCTTGACATTGTTGATATCACCTTCAGCATAGCTATCCTGTATATGCGCATCTTGATCTACTAGACCTGCAAGCCCACCAACAGTCTGATCTGAACTATTGGTGTTGGATGAAATGGCTACTGTCGCTTTTGATTTAGCAATAGACGCATTTTTTCCTGTTAAATGACCGGCCAGACCGCCAATATTGTAGGCATCAGTTGTTTCATAGGTATTGACAATTCTTCCCTTGAAACTACTCTCTGTGATGCTTGATTGGTCTGCCTTAGCCAACAAACCACCGATACCACGTTCTCCAGCCAGAACACCATCGACATGAACTTGCTTAATTTTTGTGTTATTCTGAGCTTCATTTGCCAGTGAACCGATATCATCTTTCCCTGAAATAGTAACATTTTTTAGACTCAGTTTTTCTACTGTAGCACCACTCAAGTTTTCAAACAGAGGTTTTTTCAAGTTATAAATACCATACTTCTTACCATCTTTTTCTCCAATCAACTGACCAGTAAAGGTTCCCTTGATATAGGATTTATCATCAGGACTAAGCTCCACTTCGTTAGCATTCAGGCTAGCTGCTAAATGATAGGTTCCAGAGAGATTTTGGTTTATAGCTTTGACCAGATTACTAAAGGAAGTAAAGTTTGTCTTTTCCTCTGTAGCCTTCTTGGAAAGATAGAAGCTGAAATTGTCGACATATTTATTGTTCTGCTCTTGCTGGAGTTTCTCAGCCTTAGCTGTAATTTTATAAACTGACTGACCATTTCTTTCCTCTTGAGTTATTGAGGAGACTGGTAGATAGATATCTTTAAATGCCGAAGATTTTACCTTGACAAAGTAATTATCCGTATTCTTTGGAATTCCATCCAATGAGATATGTTGTTTATAAGTCCCATTCGTCTGGCTGTACAACTCAATATCCGAAACATTTCTTAATTCGAGTGTTTTTTCTGGATCCTGCTCTTTCGTTTTTTCAGTCGGAATATCTGGCTTTACTTGATCAATATCACCAGTGTATTCTGGAAGTGGGGCTACCTGTTCAGGCTCCCCTTTGCCACTTACAACAGCTTCTGGCAACGCTGATTGGACTGCAGGTTCGCCTTTATCAGTAACAACAGCTTCTGGTAATTCAGGCTGAACTTCAGGTTCACCTTTATCAGTAACAACTGCTTCTGGCAATTCAGGTTGAACT
>NZ_KV795027.1:5221-5845 GCF_001808865.1 Streptococcus sp. HMSC061D10
TTCAGGTTGAACTTCCGGTTCTCCTTTATCAGTAACAACTGCTTCTGGCAAGGCGGGTTGAACTTCCGGCTCACCTTTGTCAGTTACAACCGCTTCGGGTAACGCAGGTTGAACTTCAGGTACGCCTTTATCACTTACAACAGCCTCTGGCAAGGCGGGTTGGACTGCAGGCTCACCCTTGTCACTTACTACTGCTTCTGGTAACGTTGGTTGAACTTCAGATTCGCCTTTGTCACTTACAACTGCTTCTGGTAACGCAGGTTGAACTTCCGGCTCACCTTTGTCAGTCACAACTGCTTCTGGTAAGGCGGGTTGGACTGCTGGTTCTCCTTTATCGCTTACAACTGCTTCTGGTAACTCTGGCTGGATCGCTGGATCGCCTTTGTCACTTACAACTGCTTCGGGTAATTCAGGTTGAACTTCTGGTTCGCCTTTGTCACTTACTAAAGCTTCTGGTAACTCTGGCTGAATTGCAGGCTCACCCTTATCAGTCACGACTGCTTCTGGTAACGCAGGTTGAACTTCCGGTACGCCTTTATCACTTACCACAGCTTCTGGCAAGGCGGGTTGGACTGCAGCCTCCCCTTTATCAGATACAACTGCTTCTGGTAACTCTGGCTGGAT
>NZ_KV795027.1:5945-75452 GCF_001808865.1 Streptococcus sp. HMSC061D10
TGCTTCTGGTAACTCTGGCTGGATCGCTGGCTCCCCCTTGTCGGTTACCAGAGTTCCAGCTTGTACATCCTTATGTTTGGCTAATTGTTCTTGAGAATCTGAAGATTGTTTCTCTTTTTTTGTTGGATTGGTTAATTCTGTAGAAAGAGGTTTTTCAACTACTTGAACTTCTGTCGGCTTAGTTGAAGAAACAGGTGTTTGTTCCTGAATAGCTTGTACTGTTGATGGATTCTCTACAAAATTCGGTGTAACATTATAATCCACCTTTTGTTGTTTTGTAGGAGTGGCTGCTGATTTTTCTTGATTATTTACTATAGACTCAGAAGTTATGTTTTCCTCTTTGATATATCCGATATATGTGTAACCAGAAATGTCTTTAGGAAGAGGTAATTTTTCTCCTGAGGTTAATTCATAGTCAGTATTGTAATTTAGCAAAAGATTATTTTCTAAAGCATGAGCTGAAACTAAGACACCATTTCCTATCCCTGCAACCAATACTAAATGTAATACTGTTTTATTCTTAACTTTTTTCTTAGAAACGGCAAAAATTAAAATCCCCAGAGCCGCTAAGCTAGCACCAGCAACTAGGGTTTGCATATCATTCTTACTTCCAGTATTTGGTAAGTCTCCCAGTTGATTTTGGGAATTTAATTTATAAACAAGATAATAAGTCTCATCATCATTCTCCATGTATGTCGGAATGTCATAGACAAGATGCTTCTTTTCTTCTGATGATAGCTCTGACTCTGTCACATATTTATAGTGAACACCTTTAGTCTCTTGAGCCTCTACAGATGAGCTAGCTAATACAGACATAAAAAATAAACTTGAAATCGTTGCAGATACAAGTCCTACTGATAATTTTCTAAATGAAAAACGCTGCTGTTTTTCACCAAAATACTTTTCCATTATTCCTCCTTGAAATAAAATTTTAAAAATATGCAAGCTAAACTTTATTATATTAGCTTGTTATCTTATAAAAAGGTAACACACTTTGATTATACTCTTAATTTACCAAAAAGTCTTAAAATTGAGATGCGCTTTCATACTTTGTTTTATATATAAAATACGAATGAACAGGGTTTTAATTTCTTATATTCTTTTTGGATAAAAAAATAGGCTCTCCGAAAACTCGGAAAGCCTTATTTAATGCTACTTAGAGCGATTATTTTGCGATTGGGTAAACAGAAACTTGTTTTTTATCGCGACCTTTACGTTCAAAGCGTACTACGCCTTCAACTTTAGCGAACAAAGTATCGTCTCCACCACGTCCAACGTTTACACCTGGATAGATGTGTGTACCACGTTGACGGTAAAGGATTGATCCACCTGTTACAGTTTGTCCGTCAGCTGCTTTAGCTCCAAGACGTTTTGCTTGTGAATCGCGTCCGTTTGATGTAGAACCTCCACCTTTTTTGTGGGCGAAAAGTTGCAAGTTGTTAAGAGTCATTTTTAACATAATGTTTTCCTCCGTGTTAGTTTTCTGTGATAACTCTGGTTTGGACGAACTCAGAAGAGTCCTCCGATAAGGTTGCCATACCTAAGAAAAATGATTCAAAAAATAACTGCGTCATTTCTCTCTGGTGTGAAGGAAGGTCTCTAGGAATTTCAACCATCAGATAGCCACCTTCATCTTCGTTTAATTCTAAGATTGGTTCATAGCCTGCAAATTTCTCAATCGAATTGATAAAGTTAATGGCAAGCGTAGAAACCGATGCACACACGACATCAAAGCCGTATTCGCCACTCTCGGCGTGTCCAGTAATTTCCGCACTCCTCAGCTCGCCATCTTCGGCTCTCTCAAAGACTGCTTGTATCATGTGTTCTCCTTAAAATTAAGCGTTGATTGCGTTGATGACAACTTTTGTATATGGTTGACGGTGACCTTGTTTACGGTGGCTACCTTTTTTAGGTTTGTACTTGTAAGTAACAACTTTCTTTTGTTTTCCTTGTTTTTCAACAGTTCCAACTACAGTAGCTCCAGCAACAAGTGGAGTTCCGACAACAGTGTTTTCACCACCAACAAGAACAACTTCGTTAAAAGTAACTTCTTGACCAGCTTCAACGTTCAATTTTTCAACGTAGATTGCTTGACCAACTTCAACTTTAACTTGTTTTCCGCCAGTTTTGATAATTGCGTATGTGCTCATTATGCACCTCCTATGATTTTTTGGGGTTTCCCCATATTTTTTGTGAAGACTCGCCTAGCATCGTGGGACGAACCACTTAAAAGAAGAGCTCTAAGTATAACAAAGAATAAACTAGGAATTGAGCCGAAGACATAACTTATGTTAGGCAAGGCGATAATGACGAAGTTTAAATTTGTTATACGACGAGCAACGATGTTCGTGCGGTTGCACAGGATCGTGCATAGTCAACTCTTCAAGTATAGCATGATTCCTAGTTCTTGACAAGTATTTATCATCGAATTTAAACTTTTTCTCTTATTTTTTTCCTCCAAGATGCAAAAAGCATACTTAAATAAAAAATACTCATCATGATTGGAATCCCTAAAATTGTTTTTTCTTCATAAAAAATACTCAGATAAGCTGATACAACAACCCCAAGTACAAAACTCGACAGCAAGCTAACAAAGATGAGACCTTCTCTTAAAAAAGGTGTATGTTTTGTGCGAACATATTCACCAAATGCTAACATGGTTCGTTTGATATTTCCAGTCATAAAAGCATTGTTGTATGCAATTCCTGAAACTTCACCGAATGCTGTTGTAACCAGACCCATACAAAATGCTAACGGTGGTACTATGTATATATTATCAACCGTCAAGGGAACAAATCCTATAATCAAAGATAAAATTGCTAGTGGAACAAGGGATAAAATTGGTTTTCTTACAATCCTCAACTTTTCTTTATAGACTGTCAAGAGGAAGACACCCACCATGAAGGAAATCAAGGTCATTACCTTGGCGCTGGCATCTGAAACATTGTCCTGAATGAGACCAACGGAAAGGAAAACGACATTCCCCGTTTGGCCTGCAACTAGAGTATTCCCACGTATGATAAAGGTATAGGCATCTACATAACCCGCACAAAAAGTCAAAAAAAGCGCCAATCTTTTTGAATGACGAGAAATTTTTCTCATAGGTAATAATCTCATACTACACTCCTATTTTTTCTGAATCTATTGTACCATTTTTTGAGGAAAATTCGAAGTGTCAAATAAAAGAATTGTCTCCCTTTGGCTAGTTTAGTCTATCTGTGATATAATGAAAGCAGTCATTACTTGTAGAAAAGGAGATTTCATGCTTAAACTTGGTATTATCGGCACTGGTGCAATCAGTCACCACTTTATAGAAGCTGCTCATGCTAGTCAGGAATTCCAGTTAGTGGCTGTTTATTCAAGAAAGCTCACGACTGCTCAGCAATTTGCTAGTTCCTATTCAGATGTTAGTCTATTTGATAATTTAGAGGATTTCTTCCAATCTGAATTTGATGTTATCTATATCGCAAGTCCAAATTCTCTGCACTTTACTCAAGCCAAGGCCGCTTTATCTGCTGGCAAACATGTTATCCTTGAAAAACCAGCGGTGACTCAACCCCAAGAATGGCAGGATTTAGTTGAAATAGCTCAGGAGAATCACCGTTTCATCTTTGAAGCAGCAAGAAACTATCATGAGGAAGCCTTCACCGTTATTAAAAACTTTTTAGCAGATAAGCAAGTTTTAGGTGCAGATTTTAACTATGCCAAGTATTCTTCTAAGATGTCTGACCTTCTTTCTGGAAACACTCCGAATGTATTTTCAGACCGTTTTGCTGGTGGGGCTCTCATGGACTTGGGAATTTATCCGATCTATGCTGCGGTTCGCTTGTTTGGAAAGGCACTTAATGCGACCTATCAAACTCAGCAACTTGACAACACCATTGATTTAAATGGAGATGGTATCTTATCTTATCCCGGTTATCAAGTCCATATCAAGGCTGGTAAAAACATTACTTCTAATCTGCCTTGTGAAATATATACAACAGATGGAACCTTGACACTCAACACTATTGAACATGTTCGATCAGCTATTTTTACAGATCATCAAGGTAATGAAACATATCTACCTATTCAGCAGGCACCTCATACCATGACTGAGGAGGTCGCTGCTTTTGCTAACATGATCAAGCAGCCAAACCTAGAACTTTACCAAGCTTGGTTAGAGGATGCGTCACACGTCCATAACCTAATATACACTATGCGCCAGACTGCTGGCATTAGATTTGAGGCAGAAAAATGAAAACCAAACTACCTACAGAATGGCTAGAGCTAACCGAAAAACTCGGCTTTCAAGAATTCACACCCATTCAAACTCAGCTTTTTGATCCAATTTTAGACGGTCAAACCCTTCTTGGAGTTAGTCCAACTGGTACAGGTAAGACTTTAGCTTATCTCCTACCAAGTCTTCTTCGTCTCCAAAAGAAAAAAGCGCAGCAACTATTGATTTTAGCACCAAATACTGAACTGGCTGGTCAGATTTTTGAGGTAACTAAAACTTGGGGTGAAGCTATCGGCTTGACTGCTCAGCTCTTCCTGTCAGGTTCGAGTCAGAAACGTCAAATCGAACGACTGAAAAAAGGCCCAGAAATTCTGATTGGAACTCCTGGGCGTATCTTTGAACTGATCAAATTGAAAAAAATCAAGATGATGAATGTGGAGACTATTATACTTGATGAGTTTGACCAGTTGCTAGATGATTCTCAAATCCACTTTGTAGAAAAGATTACCCACTACGCACCTCGTGACCATCAACTTATTTACATGAGTGCCACTACCAAATTTGACCAAGATAAGATTGCACCTAACACTCGCACCATCGACCTCTCTGATCAAAAGTTGGACAACATTCAACACTTCTACATGCAAGTAGACCAACGTCATCGAGTAGATATGCTTAGAAAACTGGCACATGTCGAGGATTTCCGTGGCCTAGTCTTCTTTAATAGTTTATCAGACCTCGGAAGCGCTGAGGAAAAATTGCAGTATCGCGATGTTTTAGCTGTTTCACTAGCTAGCGATGTCAACGTTAAATTCAGAAAAGTTATTCTAGAAAAATTCAAAGACAAGCAACTAACACTGCTTCTTGCAACAGACCTTCTAGCTCGTGGTATCGACATTGATAGCTTGGAATGCGTGGTTAACTTTGACGTTCCTAGAGATATGGAAACCTACACTCACCGCGCTGGCCGTACTGGACGTATGGGCAAAGAGGGTTATGTAATCACGCTTGTAACACATCCCGAAGACATCAAAAAGCTGAAGAAATTTGCAAGTGTACGTGAAATTGTCTTGAAAAATCAAGAACTGTATATCAAATAGAGGCTGGGACAAAAATCCCAACCTCATTTTTTATTAGCAAAAAACTTTGACCTGCTAGTTGATTTGGAACTTCGAAATCGAAACTTTGACTTCCGATTTCTCCTCCACTTTTTACCCCCAGGTAATTTCTAAGCGATAGTTCGCAAATGGAGTTCCTTCTTTGTTTTGTAGTTGATAGGCTAGTTCAATCTTTTGCTGATCAACTTGATAATGGCTTGTTTGGATGATAAACTCCTGTATCCCCATTGGTGTAGGAACATAGGCTAAACTATCAGCTTCCTTCAGAAAACGCATGATGGTCTTAGGGTTGGAAAATCGAGACATCACCAACTCTGTATCATTAAACTTGAGTACCACTTTTTCCTTCTCTTCATTGTAAAAAAGGAGATAGGAAAAATCACCTTTCTCACGTAACTCAACGTCATAAAGTTGGTCGATCACTTCCAATTGTTCATCAAATTGGATGGTATTTCTCATTCGAATCTTCACTTCAAGTCCTCTTTCTACACTCTTATCCTACTATTTTACCAAAAACTGTAGCTTTTTGCTATAATGGTTTTATGAATGAAAAAGTATTTCGTGACCCTGTTCACAATTATATCCATGTTGATAATCAGATTATCTATGACTTAATCAATACCAAAGAATTTCAACGGCTTCGTCGAATCAAGCAGTTGGGTACATCCAGTTATACCTTTCATGGTGGAGAGCATAGTCGCTTTTCTCACTGTCTAGGTGTTTACGAGATTGCACGCCGTATCACAGAGATTTTTGAGGAAAAGTATCCTAAAGAATGGGATCCTTCCGAGTCCCTCTTAACCATGACTGCAGCCCTACTTCATGACCTAGGACATGGTGCCTACTCGCATACCTTTGAAAATCTCTTTGATACAGACCATGAAGCCATTACTCAAGAGATTATCCAAAGCCCTGAGACAGAGATTCACCAAGTCCTACTACAAGTCGCGCCAGACTTTCCAGAAAAAGTTGCCAGTGTCATCGACCACACCTATTCTAACAAGCAGGTCGTGCAACTCATTTCTAGTCAGATTGATGCAGACCGCATGGACTATCTCTTGCGTGACTCCTATTTTACTGGAGCATCCTATGGAGAATTTGACCTGACTCGAATCCTCCGAGTCATTCGCCCTGTCGAAAATGGTATCGCCTTTCAGCGCAATGGCATGCACGCCATCGAAGACTACGTCCTCAGTCGCTACCAGATGTACATGCAGGTTTATTTCCACCCAGCAACACGGGCCATGGAAGTTCTCCTAAAAAATCTTCTCAAACGCGCTAAGGAACTCTATCCTGAAGACAAGGACTTCTTTGCACGAACTTCTCCACATCTCCTGCCTTTCTTTGAAAAAAATGTGACCTTGTCTGATTATCTGGCTCTGGATGATGGTGTGATGAATACCTACTTCCAGATCTGGATGACCAGTCCTGACAAGATTCTCGCAGACTTGTCGCAACGCTTTGTCAATCGCAAGGTTTTTAAATCTATCACCTTTTCACAAGAAGATCAAGAACAGCTTGCATCTATGAGAAAACTTGTAGAAGATATCGGCTTTGATCCTGACTATTACACAGCTATTCATAAGAACTTTGACCTTCCTTATGATATCTATCGCCCTGAATCAGAAAACCCACGGACACAGATTGAGATTATCCAAAAAAATGGAGAACTAGCAGAACTCTCTAGCCTGTCTCCTATCGTCCAATCCCTTGCTGGCAGTCGCCACGGAGATAATCGTTTCTATTTTCCAAAAGAAATGTTAGACCAAAACAGCATCTTTGCAAGCATCACCCAGCAATTTTTACACTTAATTGAGAACGATCATTTTACACCAAATAAAAACTAAAAGAGGAACTATATGAGTATTAAACTAATCGCTGTCGATATCGACGGAACCCTTGTCAACAGCAAAAAGGAAATCACTCCTGAAGTATTTGCCGCTATTCAAGATGCCAAAAAAGCTGGTGTCAAAGTTATGATTGCAACTGGACGTCCTATCGCTGGCGTTGCCAAACTTCTAGATGACTTGAAATTAAGAGATGAAGGTGACTATGTAGTGACCTTCAACGGTGCCCTTGTCCAAGAAACAGCTACAGGGCATGAGATTATCAGCGAATCCTTGACTTTTGAGGATTATCTAGATATGGAATTCCTCAGCCGCAAACTTGGCGTCCATATGCACGCTATTACCAAGGACGGCATCTATACTGCCAATCGCAATATCGGAAAATATACCGTTCACGAATCAACCCTCGTCAGCATGCCGATTTTTTACCGTACACCTGAAGAAATGGCTGACAAGGAAATCGTCAAATGTATGTTTATCGATGAGCCTGAAATTCTGGATGCCGCTATTGAAAAGATTCCTGCAGAATTTTATGAGCGCTACTCCATCAACAAATCTGCTCCTTTCTACCTTGAGCTCCTTAAAAAGAATGTAGACAAAGGCTCAGCTATCACTCACCTAGCTGAGAAACTTGGACTAAGCAAGGATGAAACCATGGCTATCGGAGACGAAGAAAATGACCGTGCTATGCTCGAAGTCGTAGGTAACCCGGTTGTTATGGAAAACGGAAACCCAGAACTCAAAAAAATTGCCAAATACATCACTAAATCTAATGACGAATCAGGCGTTGCTCATGCCATTCGAACTTGGGTGTTGTAGAAAAAATAGACAAAAACCGCTCTGCTGAGCGGTTTTTGTCTATTTCATTTTAGAATTAGCAATAATTTCAAAAAACAAATCAGTTTTCTTTGATAACTCGATTGAGTAATTTGTCCATCCCACCAGATTATCATCAAATGATTCTATCGCAAATAAAAGTAGATTTCTTGCAAATTCTTGAGTAATTAAATCTTTTGGTGTCACAATACTGTTATTTTTTCTATCACAATAAATTACTTTTTCTCTTAAATCTTTCAATTCCCCAGAATAAATAAATTTAAAAATTTTTTCCAAATTTTCATTAGAAATTGCATTTTTAATCCTTTCGCCCATACAAATAGTGTAGCTCGCTCCAACAATTTGTTTAGACTTATGATCTCTTAATT
The DNA here is from genome assembly GCF_001808865.1 of Streptococcus sp. HMSC061D10. Classification (NCBI taxonomy): domain Bacteria; kingdom Bacillati; phylum Bacillota; class Bacilli; order Lactobacillales; family Streptococcaceae; genus Streptococcus; species Streptococcus sp. HMSC061D10. The sequence continues at coordinate 14,335 of NZ_KV795027.1, forward strand.
TATCTTTTCTCACATAGGAATCTGAACCTTTAATAAATATTCCCATTTGAATTTTTCCAACCTCTTCTAGCACACTAATAGCTAAAAAAGAGGAGGAGGTATATGAATTATTTATATATAAAACATATGAATCCGAAATCAACTGAACAACATGATCTAAGCATTTATTCAATTCTTCATTTGAAGAAATATAAAAATTGCTAGTTCCGTTTAAGATAGATTCTATCTTATCAAAAGAAAAATCTTTATCGACCATTAGTACTCCAAATTTTATAATTCATGATAATTTGCCAAAGTAATTCTAGGGGTTGCTTATCAAACCTATGTCAACACTTTATATAATTCTTGTAATTTAGGGGTGAATTTGGGACGAAACACCTCAAACACCCAGCAAAATCAATAGTTTCTATGCCCCCTGCAGGAATCGAAAAACAGGACTCAAACCCTTGATTTAAAGGCTTTTCTAACTTACTTGGTCAATTTTTGGTCAAAAATTTCGCTTACTTTTTTTCAAACTCACTCCGGCAATTCCACCTTCAAGCTCATATCCGAAAGTACAGCGAATCACTTCCTTTAGTCAAACATATAACTGAACAACATTGTTTATCTTCCTGCACTTTCATATTTTTTCAATCCTTTTCTAAAAATTGTACGACTGATAATAATCAAAAAAACTGTAAAAACTATTTGATAGAAAAATAGGTTCAATGTATCTTTCCCTAAAAATATTAATACTGCAGGATTGGCAATTAATAAATTGGGAACAAATAACATAGTGATCAATCTGTTAATACCTGTAAAAATATTATATGGATACTTAGAAATTCCAATATAATTCAAAAATACATCTACTTTTGAAAATTTAGTTGGGAACCAAAATGAACTAATCGTTATTAGAAACCAAATTGAATAATATATAATACAACCACACATTAAAGAAAGGATATAAAATAATATTTTTAATGAATTTAAATGTACATTTAAATTTCCATAACTTATAAAAATGATCGCAAGACCAAAAAAAGTATTCACGAATTGAACTAAATTAAATGATCTAAAAATATAGAACAACTGAGTATCAAACGGCCTCAATAAAATTTGATCCAAGTTACCACTCAAAATATCTGATTCTAAAATTCCCATACTTCTAATTAACAATCCCATCATAACTCCATCTACAATAGTGTAGGAACCTACCAAAAATAAAATTTGATAATAGTCCCAACCATTAAAAGAGTCTATGTTTAAGAAAATCAATCTAAAAAATACAATAGGTAAACCAATCCACAGTATCGACGAAAATAGACCACAAAAGAAGTCAAAATGAAAATTCATATCAGATTTAAAACCAAAATGAAGTAGCCTAAAAATTACTTTTATTCTAAACATTTTATCCTCCCACATTTGAGAAGTGCTCCACTCCTTTTCTCAATATGAATCTTGATATAATATAAAAAATGATGCACCAAATCAATTGAATACAAATAATTCTCAAATAGTCTATTAATTTATATGTATCATTACTAAACATCTGAAGCGGTTCATATACTAAGTATTTAAAAGGTAATACATCTAAAAACAGACGAAAATTATTTGAAAAAAAACTTAAAGGCAATAATATTCCTGATAAAAACTGAATTACTATTTCTTTAACAGTAAGGACAAAAAATATATTTTCTAACCAAAAAGAAAGCATACCTACACAACATGATATTAAAAACCATAGAACCATAGATAGAATAATTGCAATACTTCCTAAAATAAGAATTTCAATGGTTAATAACTCATTCTTGTAATAAACACTGGAGAATAAAATGACAGGAATGATGATAAATAATAAATGAGCAAGCCTATCTCCAAGCATTTTACAAAAATAATACTTATAAAAAGTAACAGGTTTTATTAATATGCTAAAAAAATTTCCTGAATGAACATCGTCATTGATTTCCCAATCAACTGGATAAAAAACAAAATATGAAAAAATTATAGTCCCCAAATAGTATTGAACCATTGAGGTAAAATCATATCCTGCTATATTTATCTGGTTACTCTGATATATATACGTCCATAAAAATACTGATATCATAATTTGTATACTTGCCTGTAACATTAACAATAGTACACTTGATTTATAGTTCAAAATAGATCGAAATGATATCAGAATAATAGACATTTCTTTTTTCAATTGTGCTCCTTTTTTGTAAAATAGTTTTGTAAAATAATTTCTTCTAAAGAAAGATTTGATATTTCAAAATCTTCTATATCTACAAGCTTATTGATTGATTCTAATGTCTCAAAGACAAAATCTCTAGGTATTTTTAGTATACATTCCGATTTTGTTTGAGAAATGACTACTACTCCTTTAACAGAGCATAACTCTGGTACCAAATCTAATGTCATTTTTATCTTTAAATATTTAAAATCAGAAAATTTAGATAAAATAACATCCATTGACTCCTGCAAAATAATTTTTCCTTTGTCAATGACGATTAATTCGTCACAAACAGACGAAATATCATCCATATCATGACTCGTTAAAATAATAGTAGTATGACATTCTTCATTCATTTTCTTTAAAAATGTTCTGATATCTTTTTTAGATTGTATATCTAACCCTATAGTAGGCTCGTCTAAAAATAATATTTCCGGACTTGTTAAAGATGCCGCGATAAACTCCATTTTCATTTTTTGTCCAAGAGAGAGGGTCCGGACCTGCTGGTAAAGCTGATCTTTTACATTCAACAAATTGCTTAATTCCTGAATTTGTTCTTGTAAAATCGCCGGTTCTACCTCATATAAAGTACCAATCAATTGAAAATAATCCATAGCCGAAACATCTTGAAATAACTGTAATTTATTTCCTACTACTATTGAAATTTTTTTTCTAAAATTTATACTTCTTTTAAATGGAATTTCTCCATTCACTTCTAATTTTCCGGAACTAGGATAAAGAGTCCCAGTCAACATTTTAATCGTTGTGGATTTACCAGCTCCATTACTCCCAATAAAGCCAACTATACTCCCTCTCTTAATCGTAAAACTAATATCTTGAACAGCTCGAATCGTTATTTGATTACGTTTCAAAAATCTCTTGATAAATGGGAGTCTTGAATCAAAATTATAAAAATTTTTAGATAAATTCTGAGCATTAATAACTATTTCACTCATATATCTCTCCTTTCGATAAAATATATTTACTTGTACTTTTTCCATACTTTACCAAAATGCTAAAGATTGAGCTAAAATCTTCGGGATGGGTAAAATAATAGATGTTAAATATATGTCTTCGTGTACTTCTGTTATTAAATCAATAATCCTCTGACTACTCTTAGAAGATATCAAAAATTCCGACCACAACGTTTCTTATTGATTTTATAACGGTTATAGTAATCATACATTTAAAGATTCAAATTCCATAATCCATTCCTTGCTATTCATAAATTACCTCCATTTTTTATAGTCAGTCTAATATCTACAATTTTATATATAATATTATTGTATCATTATTTTATATATTCGTATATAAATAAGACAATATTCCTCATAACTAATTTACATTAAACAGAGATAAATCAGTCAAAAATTAATTATTTAACTAACATAGCGAGCATAAATAACTTATACCTATAAAGACTTACTCCTATGATCTACTTAACCTCATAATCATCAAAATCAAAACAAATATTTAGTCAAATTTTGGTCACACTTTGGTCAAAAATTCCAAAAATACTAAGTTATCATTAGATGGAGATAACTCAACCATTTCAGCAGAAACCTCTTTAGGAAGTAAACCGAAAAAATAGGACTTACCTTTTATAGTAGTAGAATCTAAGATATATTTTTTATTTTTAAACTCAACGATTCTAAAAACTGCTATATTCGAATATTTAAATTTTAATTCCACATTTACCACCCAAACTAAATCTATTCAGCGCAAAAAGTATCGAAAACATTAGCGTTTCACTAACAAGCCAAAATAAGCCTTTTTTCATTTCTTTCTCCTAAACATTCTATGTCCATTATACCACACCATGGATATCTTATGAATCGTTCAAAATTTGGTCAAAGAAAAAACACTGGTTATCCAGTGTTTTTGTGGCTAGTTTCGCTCCCTGCAGGGATCGAACCTGCAACTACTCCTTAGGAGGGAGTTGTTATATCCATTGAACTAAGGGAGCTAGAGAAAAACTCTGCCTAATGAGCAGAGTTTTTTGGTCGAATTAACGACGGATTTCTTTGATACGAGCTGCTTTACCTTGAAGAGCACGCAAGTAGTACAATTTCGCACGACGTACTTTACCGTAACGAACAACTTCGATCTTTTCAACACGTGGAGTGTGGATTGGGAAGATACGTTCAACACCTACACCGTTAGAGATTTTACGAACTGTGTAGTTTTCTGAGATACCAGCACCTTTACGTGCAATAACAACACCTTCAAAGATCTGAACACGTTCACGGTTACCTTCGACAACTTTCGCGTGTACACGAACAGTGTCACCAGGACGGAATGATGGGATATCAGTACGAAGTTGACCTTCAGTCAAGCTTTGGATTAATGGATTCATTTTATTCTCCTATCTTTGTCAATCTTGAGGAAGCTTCCTCAGCGGATAAACTGTATTTTTGTGCGTCCATTACACACAAGATACAGTTTACCAAATTTCTTAGAAAAAGTAAAGAAATTTACAGTAAAATTCCTAAAAAAATTGCTACTAAACCACCTAAGTAGGTTAAGAGAAAATATCTGTAAAAGATCTTCTTATCAGTTAAGAGTTTTTGGAGTTCATCATTCAAGGTTGAAAAAGTGGTTAGACCTCCACAGAAGCCTGTAGCAAGGATAGCATAGAGCTCTTTATCTTCTACATAATTGTAAAATAAACCAATTAAAAAACAACCTAAAAGATTTGCTAGAAGTGTTCCTAATGGTAAAACTCTCTCTTGATTGAGGGTAGAAAGGAAATAACGAACAAGCGCTCCAACGCCACAAGCAAGTGCTAAATACATGATTACCATTTCTTCCTCCCTAAACAATAAGCCAATAAAAGCCCTCCACCAATGCTCAGAACTAGATAGATTATCAGGCTTGGATAAGAACCTGTATCCAGCAATTTTACGGCATCTAACATGAGGCTAGAAAAAGTCGTCAAACCGCCACAAAAGCCAGTACCAAGTGCTAAAATCAGACCCTTACTGCTCCCCTTATAAACCAAATAACCTTTGACAAGATAGACTAAACAGAAAATTCCTAGATAGTTGACGACTAGTGTCCCCCATGGAAAAGCTGGACTAGTTGGCAACCATTTGGAAATCAAATAACGGACAAGGCCTCCTAGCATGGCAGCTAGAAAGATTCCAAGTGGGTAAAATTGTTCTTTTTTCATTTGATGTTTTTATCCTGATAATCGCGCGAACGTTTGAGAATGTCTGAAAAAGTCGCGACAATTGTCTCTTCGTATTTTTTATTGCTGACACGACTTCTGACTTTTTCAAAGATAGCTTCTTCTCTTTTAGTGTCCAAAATCGGTTTTCCTGAAACCTTTTTATAAGCAACTACGCCTTCCACAAGATGCATTCTTTCTTCCAAGAGCTTCACGATTTGATCATCAATTTGATCGATTTCTTGTCTAATAATATCTAAATCCATAGAGTCTCCTTTTTAATTTGAATCAATTTATAAAAAGCTTCTAAATGGGCTAGTTCATTCCTAGGGACAACTAACAAAAACTGCACTGACAACTTTCATCAGTGCAACTTCATGCTTATCCTACTTTAGCAGCCAATTCTTCTGCAAATTGTTCCAAGCGTTCGATATCTTCTTCTTCTGCAGAGAGATCCACTTTGACGCACTCTGATCCCTTTTCAGCTCCTGTTGCTACAAATACACGATCAAAGTCATCAACAGCCTTACAGAACTCATCGTAGAAAGTATCTCCTGATCCTACCACACCGTAGATTTTGCCACTCAAGTTAAGATCTGCTAGGTCTTCGTAGAAGTCCATCATCTCATCTGGTAACTCTCCATCACCGTATGTGTAGGTTGCAACGATTGCGATATCTGCTTCAAGAAAGTCAGATGCGTCAACAGTTGTACACTCATCAACATCCACCTCTAAGCCCAACTCACGCAATTTATCTGCTACAATATCTGCAATCTCTTCGGTATTACCGGTCATACTGGCAAATACAATTTTTGCTAATGCCATATCGTCCTCCTCCATTTATCTTTCTCCATTATATCACATCTTTTTCATTTTAAAAATAAAAACTCTTGTGCTACAATGAAATAAGAAAGAATTGAGGTCACTTATGGAAATTTGCCATCAAATTTTAGAAAAAATTAAAGCATACGATACCATCATCATTCACCGTCACATGAAACCAGATCCTGATGCCTTAGGAAGTCAGGTTGGACTCAAAGCACTTCTGGAACACCATTTCCCAGAAAAAAAAATCAAGGTAGTCGGTTATGATGAACCGACCCTAACATGGCTTACAAAGATGGATCAGGTAGAAGACAAAGATTATCAAGGGGCGCTTGCTATCATTTGTGATACAGCAAATACTGCTCGTATCGATGATAAACGTTATATCAATGCTGAAACCATTATTAAAATTGACCACCATCCAAATGATGAAGTATACGGAGATCTTGTTTGGGTAGATACCAACTCGAGCAGTGCCAGTGAGATGATTGCTCTCTTTGCTGAAGCAACTAATCTTGAATTATCTGACTATGCAGCTAAAATGCTATGCGCTGGAATTATTGGCGATACCGGCCGTTTCCTTTATCCGTCTACTTCTGCTCGTACCCTTCGAATTGCTAGTAAACTAAGAGAACATAACTTTAACTATGCTGAATTAGCACGTAAAATGGACACCATGAGCTTTAAAATTGCTAAACTTCAAGGTTATGTCTATGATCACTTAGAAGTTGATGAAAACGGTGTTGCGCGTGTCATTCTGACTCAAGAAATTCTAAAAACATATCAAGTAACAGACGCAGAAACAGCAGCCATTGTTGGTGCTCCAGGTCGTATTGATACTGTTAACCTTTGGGGAATATTTGTGGAACAAGCAGATGGCCACTATCGCGTTCGACTTCGCAGTAAATTCGTTCCAATCAATAGTGTTGCAAAAGAACATGATGGTGGAGGTCACCCACTTGCAAGTGGTGCTAACTCCTATAGCCTAGAGGAAAATGAAGTTATCTACCAAAAATTAAAAAACTTACTGAAAAAATAGATAAAAAGCTTGCCAAACTTAGCATAATCTGTTAGACTAGTATGGTAACAATCTATGGCTCGCAAAGAGACCATGGCAGAAAGGAAATATTGCAAAATGAAAAAAGATATCCATCCAGAATATCGCCCAGTTGTCTTCATGGACACAACTACTGGTTACCAATTCCTTAGCGGTTCAACAAAACGCTCTAACGAAACTGTTGAGTTCGAAGGCGAAACTTACCCATTGATCCGTGTGGAAATTTCATCAGACTCACACCCATTCTACACTGGACGTCAAAAGTTCACTCAAGCAGATGGACGCGTGGATCGTTTCAACAAAAAATACGGTCTCAAATAATCATAAAAAGAACAGCTCTAGCTGTTCTTTTTTGTTTCTTCAAATCAAGAGTCAACGACTACTGCTGTTCCACTACAAGTGACCATCAGCATACCATTTTCAGCACCTAAAGTTTCATAGTCCATTTTTATACCTATAATAGCATTTGCTCCACGTTCACTTGCACGCTCCATCATTTCTGCTATAGCTTCTTCTCTTGCTTGAGTCAATTCACCTTCATAACTACTAGCTCGACCTCCAAAAACATTACGGAAGCCAGCAGCCATATCTTTGAACATATTAACTCCAGCAACTACTTCACCAAAGACAATTCCTTTGTAGGCTAGGATTTTTTTCCCTTCAATTCCCGTAGTTGAAATAATCATCTTCCTTTCCTCCTTACTTCTTTTATATAATTGTAAACCCTTTCACTAACTCTGTCAAGAAATACTATAAGGGGGCTCAATACTTGAAAGGAAAATCTTCTCACCATCCTTGTTTGCTATCCATTTAGTGCCAATTGTATGGATGGTGGCCTAAATCTTTTCTTTGCAAGCCTAACTTGAGATAGCTTTCTCAGCTTCATCAATCTTACCAATGGGTATAGCTTGGAATTCATAACTGGTATAAAAGAAACTGTTCTCTCCTGCCCCCTTTTTGCCCCAAAACTACAAAAAAAGCCTACCGACCAAGCTAGAAAGCTTGATACAATAGGCTTTTTCTAAATTCATTATTTAACAGCGTCTTTAAGAGCTTTACCAGCTTTGAATGCTGGAACTTTTGAAGCTGCGATAGTGATTTCTTTACCAGTTTGTGGGTTGCGACCTTTACGTGCTGCACGCTCACGAACTTCGAAATTACCAAAACCAATCAATTGAACTTTTTCACCAGCTGCAAGGTAATCAGCTACTGCTGCAAATACAGCATCAACTGCTGCTGCTGAGTCTTTCTTTGTCAATTCTGTAGCTTCTGCTACTTTAGCGATCAAATCTTGTTTGTTTGCCATGTTAATAATTCCTCCAAATATTTTCTAATTAACAATTACAATCATATCCTAAATTCTCTTGTAGGTCAAGTCAAAAACGCTATTTCTTGCTATTTTCTTTATTTTTTTAGGACTCATATCTGACTAAAATAGCCCAAGCATTTTCACCTGTATGTGTCTGAATAATCGAACCTGTTTCAAGTACAGAGATTGGTTTTTCTACGAATGGTTGTAGGATTTCTTTCATCTCTTCTGCCCAGTCCCTAGTTCCAGAATAGGAAATACCAATCTCAGAAACAGAACGCTCTGACAGTTTTGAAACTAGTTCATCCAACCATTTCTTAAAGGTTTTTGCTCCACGTCCTTTCACGATTGGTTGTAATTCGTCATCCTTCATCTGCATGACAACTCGGATATTTAATAGAGAGCTTAAAAGACCTGTCACTCGGCCAATACGACCACCTTTAACAAGGTTTTCTAAGGTAGAAACACCGATGTAGAGCTCTGTATTTTTCTTGACTTCTTCAACATGAGCCACAATTGTTTCTATGTTTTGTCCTTCTTGAGCTAACTTAGCTGCTTCAACCACTTGAAATTTTAGGGCTTGATCTGTAAAAGAACTATCCAATACGGTCACATTAGCCGTTGACAAACTTGCACCCTGACGAGCTGCTTCGACAGTTCCTGATAAGGCATGAGACATATGAATGGCTAAAATTTGACTACCGTCTTTACTTAACTCATCAAAAATCTCAGCAAAGAGTCCAACTGGAGGTTGACTTGTTTTAGGCAGATTTTTACTCTCTTTCATCAAGCGAAGAAATTCCCCTTCTTCAAGATCAGCATCCGAATAAAGAACACTATCAATCATTACAGAGAGCGGAACGACGGTAATATTTAATTCTTTGACCACTTCTGGTTCAATGGTAACAGAAGAATCTGTTACGATTTTTACTTGTGTCATAATTCAAATCTTTCTATTTTCACTTTTTGAGTGAGTTTTTTCAATTTAACTATAACAATTATATCAAAAAAATGCTAAAAATTCATACTGTATCTATTCATTTTTATGATGGAATTTATAGATTTTTAAATCTTTCATTTTATAAAAATAGTCGCCTGCTAAGACGACTATTTTGGTATCATCATAAACGTTCATACAAATCTTGCATCTGTATGTCATCAGGAACCAACTTGAGATAGTGTTGGATCTGTTCTTTTGCTTCTTCAAACCTTCCAAGTTCGCGTAATAGATGAATGTATTGCTCTAAAAACTCAGGATTTTCCTTGAGTTCTGAAACCAATGCCTGATAAGATTCATAGGCAACATCCAAATCTTCAGTTTCTTGGTAACTCCGTGCAATCATCCACTTAGTCAAGAGATTTTCTGGCTCATATACTTCTAAGGCTAGAATATCCTCATATCGTTCTTGCTCCTGATACATGGTTGCTAGTCGCAAGAGGATTTCTTCTTGGTCTTCCGCATCTTCTTGAGCTTGAAGAAGATAAGTTTCCGCCTGCTCAGGTTGATGCAATTCGTAAGATAATTGTGAAGCAAGGAGTAGTAAACGTGTTTCGAATGGATTTTTTTCCAAACCTTGTTGAGCTATCAGTAAGGCTTGCTCAGTCTGGTGTTCCTTATGTAGAGCCTGACTATAACCATACTCATACCCTTCAAAATCTGGAGAAATAGTATCCAGTTGTTTAAAATATAAAACTGCCTTTTGATATTCCTCTTGATCAAAATAAAGACTTGCTAATTCAAATGCAGTCTGATCTTCATACTCTAACTCTAAAGCTTTTTCTAAAAACTCTATGGCTGATTCAAACTTTCCAAGTCGAGCATAGGCAGTTCCAATTCGTTGATAGGTCGAAATCCCTGTCTGCTCATATATTTCACGATTATCCAGTTGAGCATAGCCCTTAATCGCTTCTAAATCATTTCCAAGTTCACTATCTAACTCTGCTAGCCCAAAAATCAATAAAAGATCATCAGAATAATTAAGAGCTTCTAATAGCTTGTCGCGAGCTACATCCGTCAATCCTTCCATTTGATAGAAATCAGCCTTTAAAACAAGAGCAGATACATAAGAATCGCTATTGGGTTGAATTTCTTCCAGATAGGCAAATGCTTCTTCAATTTGTCCGTCTTCACTTGCGATACTAGCTAGATTGAGATTTACTTCTGGAAATAATGGAGCTATTTTTTCATAGATTTGACGAGCTTGTGGATAAAAACCAATACCCTCTAGATAATAAGCCAGTTCCAGAAGAAGATCATCAGAGTCTTCTAGCAATGCTTTTTGAAAATAGTGATCAGCTCTTGTTAAATCTTGCTGATCCAAAGCTTCAAGCATTTCTTGACTATTGCTCACCTTCAACCTCCTCTTCTAACTCATACAGACCACTAACTTTTTTATACCATTCAAAAATAGCTGAAATAACAACTTTGGCTGAAGCATAAACAGGAATTCCCAATAGGACTCCCCAAACACCAAACATAGAACCAGACGTCAACAAAACGAATAGAATAGTGATTGGATGGATGTTTAGCTGACTACCTAAAATCAATGGAGACACAAAACGACCTTCAATTGTCTGCTCTACGATAAAAACGATAATAACTTTCAAGAGCATAACTGGTCCAGCAATTAACCCTAAGACCAGAGCTGGTATCATAGCAAGGAAACTTCCAAGATAAGGGATAAGATTTAAGACCCCAGCAGTAATACCAAGAGTCACCGCATATCTCAAACCAATAATTTTAAAGAAGATGATAAACATAATTGCCACGATAATAGCAACAGTAATTTGTCCTCTAACATAGTTAGAAAGTTGTTGGTTCACATCCGTTAGAACCTTACCTACTGGTTCTCTCAATTTATTTGGTAAGAATTGAGTGATATGATCTCTCAAACCTTTCCCATCTCTAAGGAGATAAAAGAGCATAAACGGCATGATAATTAGAGCGACAATGACTTGAGACGTTCCACTGATAAGAGCACTCACCCAGTTCACAGCCTTAGAAGATATATTACTTGCCCAAGCAGTTGCTTGTGTTGAAAACTGAGCCAGAACCTGTTCCAGTTGAGGTCTAAAGTCATCTGGCAAACGCTTAGTTACAAGATCATCAATAACTCTATCAGCATCTTCGAGATAATTTGGTACATTTTGCGCAAAAATAACTACTTGACGTTGAAGATTTGGAATCGCGACAGCCAGACCAATAATCAGAAGTACAGCAATAATGACAAAGATAATACTAATGGCTAAGACACGATTTATCTTGTACTTCTCCATCAAATCCACCAGTGGGTTTAAGAGATAAAAAAGCAATCCTGATAAAATAACAGGTAACATGACCACTGATAAAAAATCAACGACAGGGATAAATAAAAAACTAATCTTACTTAAAATAAAAATATTGAGACCTAGTAACAAGGCTACCAAAAATACAGTAACAGCCTTATTATCTAAAAACCATTTAAAAAACCAAGATAAATTAAAATGTTTCTCTTTTTGTTCCATATCTACTTCCTTTCCTTTGTCTTTTCATTATACCATTTTTACAGAGAATAAACTGTTTTTAAAGTGTTGAGGTGACGATTGAAAACTCTAAAAATCCATCTTGCATTTTACTAATTTTATACTTAGAAGTTTCATTCTTTTCCCTACCATTATCTTCAGTTATCCCAATTTATGATATAATAGAAACATCTTTATTTAGAGGTATAGATATGATTGAAACAATTTATTTCGGAACCTACACTCGTCGCTTATCCCAAGGGATTTATCAAGCTGATTTTGATACAGAGACTGGGCAATTATCAAATCTTAAACTATTTACTACTGAACCAAGTCCTACCTATCTTGCATTTGATCAAGAAAATCACCTCTACACTGTCGGTAGCAAAGACGGACAAGGGGGAATTGCTGCCTATCAAACTGATGGTACTTTGCTTAACCATGTTGTAACAGAAGGTGCCCCTCACTGTTATGTTGCTGTCGATGAAAAACGTGGTCTAGTATACGGTGCTAACTATCATAAGGGACAAGTTCTGGTCTATAAACGAAAAAAAGATGGTAGTCTTGAATTGGCTGATACAGTTCAACATAGAGGTCATGGTCCTCATGAAAATCAAACTACTCCACATGTACACTTTACAGATTTAACACCAGATCAGTATTTAGTGACTTGCGACTTGGGTACTGATGAGGTTACTACTTATGATGTCAATCCAGAAGGAAAACTAAATAAGCTAGCTACTTACAACTGCAGCCCTGGTGCTGGTGCACGTCACCTTGTTTTTCATAACCACTACAAAATTGCTTATCTCATCTGTGAACTCAATAGTACAATTGAAGTTTTGATTTATGATGGTGTTGGTGCATTTGAAAAAATGCAAGTTATTTCTACACTCCCTGAAGGATTTAATGACTTTAATGGAACTGCTGCAATTCGTCTCTCAGAAGATGGAAAATATCTTTACGCATCAAACCGTGGTCACGATTCTATTGTAGTCTACACAATTCTAGCTGATGGCAGTTTAGAATTGTTGGAATTCGTTCCTACAAACGGAAAAACTCCTCGAGATTTTATTCTCTCACCAGACCAAGAATTTCTCATCGCTGTTCATCAGGATTCTGATAATGCAACAGTATTTAAACGCAATCCAGAAACTGGTCGTCTTGCAGAACTTTCCAATGACTTTCACGTTCCTGAAGCGGTTTGCGTCACTTTTTAAACATAGAAAAATGGCGGTGAGACAGAAATCGATAGACAAAGTCTAGATTTTGTAGTCCCAACCCCGCGAGGATGATTAGGAGCTTTTTGGAATCTAAAAGACGAACAAAAAGTTCATTCAGCTACCGCGTCAAAGTTTGATTGCTAATAAAAAGTGAGGTCGGGATCTTTTTGTCCCAACCTCATTTTTTTATAGTTTATTTCCGACATTGATTCGGTTAATAGCACGTTGTAATGCAATCTTAGCACGACGCTCTTGGTCAATCAAGTGTTTGTCTTGTGCTTCTTCAATTTCACGTTCGGCACGAAGTTTGGCACGTTCTGCACGGCTAATATCGATATCACGAGCACGCTCAGCTGAGTCTGCAATGATAGTAATCACATCATTTGCAATCTCGATGATTCCTCCATTTACTGCTATCCAGTTGACATGAGAATCATCATCAATACGTTTGACTTTAACTTCATCAACTGCTAATACCGCAATCATATTTTGATGTCGTGGCAAGATCCCCATCTCACCATCCAGAGTTCGAACTGATACAAAGCTGGCATGGTGATCATAGACGAGGCCATCTGGTGTCACGATCTGGACAGTTAACTGAGCCATAGATCACCTCTTAAAATCCCATTTTTTCAGCCTTAGCAATAACATCTTCGATTGAACCTACTCCACGGAAGGCATCTTCTGGGAGATGATCGTGTTTTCCATCAAGAATTTCCTTAAATCCACGAACTGTTTCCGCAACTGGAACATAAGAACCTGGTTGACCAGTAAATTGTTCCGCAACGTTGAAGTTTTGTGAAAGGAAGAACTGAATACGACGGGCACGAGCAACCAAAGTTTTTTCTTCATCAGAAAGTTCATCCATACCAAGGATCGCAATGATATCTTGCAATTCATGGTAACGTTGAAGGACACGTTTAACTTCAGCAGCTACTGCATAATGCTCTTCTCCAACGATTTCAGGCGCTAAAGCACGAGAGCTCGAAGCAAGTGGATCAACGGCTGGGTAGATACCCAATTGAACCAATTTACGTTCCAAGTTGGTTGTAGAATCCAAGTGGGCGAAAGCTGTTGCTGGCGCTGGGTCAGTATAGTCATCCGCTGGCACGTAGATAGCCTGGATAGAGGTTACAGAACCTTTCTTAGTTGAAGTGATACGTTCTTGCAATTGACCCATTTCTGTTGCGAGGGTTGGTTGGTAACCAACGGCTGATGGCATACGACCTAAAAGGGCAGATACTTCTGAACCAGCTTGTGTGAAACGGAAAATGTTGTCAATAAAGAGAAGAACGTCTTGACCTTCTACATCACGGAAGTATTCAGCGATTGTCAAACCAGTAAGGGCAACACGCATACGTGCTCCTGGTGGTTCATTCATCTGACCAAATACCATGGCTGTTTTCTCGATAACGCCTGATTCTTTCATTTCCCAGTAAAGGTCATTCCCTTCACGAGTACGTTCCCCAACACCAGTAAATACTGAGATCCCACCGTGTTCTTGGGCAATGTTGTGAATCAACTCTTGAATCAAGACAGTCTTACCAACTCCGGCACCACCGAAGAGCCCGACCTTACCACCTTTAAGATATGGGGCAAGAAGGTCGATAACCTTAATCCCTGTTTCTAAAATTTCTGAAGAGGTAGATAACTCATCAAAAGTAGGTGCTTTTTTATGAATTGGCTGACGCTCTGCATCTTCTCCAAAAGGAGCTTCCAAGTCAATAGTGTCTCCCAAAACGTTGAAGACACGTCCCAAGGTTTCTTTACCTACTGGTACAGAGATTGGACGACCTGTGTCCAATACTTCCATTCCACGAGTCAAACCATCTGTTGATTCCATGGCGATGGTACGAATCATACCATCCCCCAACTCTAAGGCTACTTCAAGGACGATTTTTGTTTTCTTTTCGTCATTTTTGTAGACGACAAGTGCATTGTTAATCTCAGGTAGTTTTTCTCCAGCTGCAAACAAAACGTCTACAACGGGTCCGATAACCTGAGCAATTTTACCTGAACTCATCTCCTTCTCCTATTCTATATAAGATACTGTCGGTTCCTAGCTCAACTAGGTCCTAATACTCTTCGAAAATCAAATTCAAACCACGTCAGCGTCGCCTTACCGTACTCAAGCACAACCTACGGCTAGCTTCCTAGTTTGCTCTTTGATTTTCAGAGTATAAGTTCATTTTCATACAAGCTGGACTAGAGCCTATTCTAAGGCACTAGCTCCTGCTACGATTTCTGTAATTTCTTGTGTAATCGCCGCCTGTCTGGCACGGTTATACTGAATTGTCAAATCATTAATCACTTTTTTGGCATTATCTGTCGCTGTTTGCATGGCTGTCATACCAGCAGCATTTTCAGCTGTCTTGGCATCAATAATAGCACCATAAATCATACTTTCTGCAAACTGTGGCAGCAATTGATCCAAGATTTCTTCACGACTTGTTTCAAGGTCAAAAGTCAAGCTATAGTTATCATCTGCTTCATTTGGATCCAAGTCCACGATTGGAAGCATCTGTTCTACACGCATTTGACTTGTCAGTGTATTAACATGGTGGTTGTAACAAACGTAGAGCTCATCAAAAAGTTCATTTTGATACATTTCAATCGTTTTAGAGATAATCTTACGAACTTCATCAAAGCTCGGTTGACTCGCAAGTCCACGCAATTCATAGATTGGTTGAATACCTCGTGATTTGAAGAAATCTGCTCCCATACCACCGATACAGATAACTTCAAAATCATCACCTGATGGATGGTATTCCTTCTGAATTTCCATGACGGCCTTCAAGATTGAAGAGTTATAGCCACCGACTAGACCTCGGTCAGAAGTAATAACGATATAGCCTGTTTTTTTGACCGGGCGGCTAATCAACATTGGATTTGTTGATCCGCCAGCACCATCTCCGTGAAGGATATCTGTAACCAACTTACGCACTTTTTGTGCATAAACTTGGAAGTTACGAGCTGCTTCTTCAGAACGACCTAACTTAGCTGCAGAAACCATCTGCATCGCGTTAGTGATTTGACTAGTATTTTTTGTTGAGGCGATTTTTGTTTTAATATCATTTAGAGATACTGCCATCTGACACCTCTATTCTTATTGGAAGCTTGATTGATTGAGAAACTCAGTAATCGCAGCATCCAAGACTGCTTCATCTGGCAAGTCTTTTGTTTCACGAATGGTTTCCAAAATCTCAGGATGCTGAGCATCGAAGAACATATGGAACTCTTCTTCGAAACGAACGATATCGTCTACAGGAATTGTATCCAAGAAACCATGTGTCAAAGCATAGAGAATAGTAACTTGTTTCTCAACAGGTAATGGTTTGTGAACAGGTTGTTTCAATACTTCTACAGTACGACGACCACGATTCAATTTAGCCTGAGTAGCTGCATCCAAGTCAGAACCAAATTTAGTGAAGGCTTCCAGCTCACGGTATGAAGCGAGGTCAATACGGAGTGTACCAGCAACTTTCTTCATGGCCTTAATCTGAGCAGAACCACCAACACGAGATACGGAAGAACCCGCATCAATAGCTGGACGAATACCCGCATTAAAGAGACTATCACTTAGGAAGATTTGTCCATCCGTAATAGAGATTACGTTTGTAGCGATATAAGCTGAGATATCTCCAGCTTGGGTCTCGATAAATGGAAGAGCCGTGATAGATCCACCACCAAGTTCATCCGAAACTTTAGCTGAGCGCTCAAGCAAACGGCTGTGAAGATAGAAAACATCCCCTGGGAAGGCTTCACGACCTGGTGGACGACGGAGTAAGAGAGAAAGTTCACGATAAGCTACCGCTTGTTTAGATAAGTCATCATAAACGATCAAGACATGCTTACCTTGGTACATGAACTCTTCTGCCATAGCAACCCCTGCATAAGGTGCAAGGAAGAGCAATGGAGAAGGTTGTGAAGCCGACGCTGTCACAACGATTGTATAGTCTAAGGCTCCGTACTGACGAAGTGTTTCTACTTGCGTACGAACTGTAGATTCTTTTTGTCCAATCGCAACATAGATACAGATCATATCTTGACCTTTTTGGTTCAAGATAGCGTCAATTGCGATCGTTGTTTTCCCTGTTTGACGGTCACCGATAATCAACTCACGTTGACCACGTCCGATTGGAACAAGGGCATCAATAGCTTTCAAACCTGTTTGCAATGGTTCTGATACTGATTTACGTTGCATTACCCCAGGTGCTGGTGCTTCAACTGGACGAGTCTTGTTTGTGTCGATTGGACCAAGCCCATCTACTGGGCGACCAAGTGGATCCACGACACGTCCAATCAAGCTATCACCAACTGGAACTTCCATGATTTTCCCAGTACGACGAATGGTGTCGCCTTCGCGGATATCTGTAAAGTCTCCAAGGATGATAATACCAACATCTGTTGATTCTAAGTTTTGCGCCATACCATAAGAGCCGTTTTCAAAAATCAACAACTCTCCACTCATGGCATTTTCAAGGCCATGAGCACGCGCAATTCCGTCACCAATGTAGGTTACAACACCAGTTTCAGTAACATCAAAATTGGGTTTGAAATTTTCAATTTGTTGCTTAATTAAAGCGCTGATTTCTTGTGCGTTAATTGCCAAAAGAACACCACTTTCTATTTCAAATTTTCCTTAACAACTTTAAGTTGTTGTTTAATACTAACATTAATTGTCTTGTGATTGGCGATAATAACAAAACCACCGATTAAACTATCGTCGATTTCTTCTTTAATGCTACGCACTTTTAAAGACATCTTTTTCTCTATAATAGGAAGTAGACGTTCTTTCTGTTCATCGGTTAGAGGATGAGCAGACATAATCGTTACTTCAAAACGATTCGTTTCTTTCTCAAGACGGTTTAAACAATCTACAATCACATCATAAAAAAGATTTGATCGATGGTTGTACAACAGAACTTGAATAAAGTTTTGTAATAATGGCGATGCAGAGTCTTGGAAATAACTGACTGTTTTTTCCTTGTCAGACTCATCAACATCTACCTGAGTCAAAAAAGAAGGCAAGTCTGTTTCTTCAGCGACTTGCTTAATTTGAGTCAAGTCTGAAAAGATACGGTCTTCTTCTCCTTTTTCAATCACCAATTGGACAAAAGGCATGCTGTATTTTTCAATTACCTTTACTGTCTTTTTGTCCATTAAGCTTCTCCTAGCTGATCGATATACTGATCAATGAGTTCTTTATGGGCATGACCGTCAAGGTTTTGTGAGATGATTTTTCCAGCTAAACTAACTGTCAAATCTGCTACCTCACCTTTAACGCTTTGTAAAGCCTCAGCTTTGTTTTGCGCAATTTCTTGGTTGGCTTTTTCTTTTAAGCGGCCTGCTTCAAGTTTAGCTTCGGCTAAAATATCGGCTCTACTTTTCTCTGCAGTTTCCTTTGCATTCTCGATAATCGTTTTAGCTTCGGTACGGCTACCCGCTAACTCAGCTTCACGTTTGTTAGCCAGTTCCTCAGCCTTTTTACGGGCTTCCTCGGCACCATCAATATCTGAAGAAATCTTTTCAGCACGTTCATCTAAGATGCTGGAAATATTTCCCCAAGCATATTTCTTCACTAAAAAGATCAATAAAAGGAAGGAACCAGCGATCAGAATAAAGTCACCAATAATGGTACTAATAGTTAAATCCATCTTCTAATCCTCCTCTACTTACTCTTCCCCATCATTTATTTTTTTACCAATGTACATAGATGACAACATGGTAAATACATAAGCTTGAATACATGAAATGAAAATCGAAAAGGCTGTCCATAACATGTTTGCGATAAAGGCAAAAGGATACCAATACAAAGCATTTTGTGACAAGGCTAATAGCAATCCAGCTAAGACCTCACCGGCAAAAATATTTCCGTAGATCCGAATCGCCAAGGAAGCAAAATTGGTGAACTCTTCTAAAATGTTCATCGGAGTCATGAAGCCAGGTGTAACAAATGCACTCAAATATTCTTTAACACCTCTACGACGAACTCCTTCTACATGGGCGATCAAAGTGATCAATAATGAGAGGGATAAATCGTATCCAAGGTTGGCTGTTGGGGAAGTCCACAAGTTATAACCGTTTGTTGTTTGTACTTTTGCCATTAAGCCGATATTATTGGCAACTAAGATAAACAGAAATAGAGAAAACAGAAACAAGGAATAATCCTTGATGTATGATTCTCCAATGTTTGGTTTGGTAAAACCAATCACAAAGTCATAAATCATCTCAAGAGCATTTTGTTTACCCTTTGGACGGATGGTCATTTTACGACTTGCCCAGTAGACAAAGGCAAAAACCATCAAAACAGTTACAAGAGACATGGCAAGCAGGGTCAAATCAAAGGATATTGGTCCAATATTAACGGTTGGATTCAAACTTTCTTCCATGGTTTGACACCTCCATTTCTAAATAGAGTTGTCTATTTAATGACAAATGACATCGCCAAGGTTACAAAGAATGTTCCTTCGATAAAGGCAATCCCCATGATCATCAAACTACGCAATTGTGGGATGATATCTGGTTGGCGTGCTGCAGATTTGAACAAACCGTTCATCAAAAATCCTTCTGCAAGAGATACACCCATACAGGCAAGACATAGACCGAAAAATGTTAAATTCATGACGAATTCTCCTTTTTTAAATTAAATTTACTTCCCTAGTTTAGTCCTAAAATTTGCTTTTGTCAACTTTTTACTAGCATTGAAAGCGTTTCTAATCATTTATTTCTATTTTTACGATTTTCAAGACAATTATATAGAAAATTTTAATGTCTTTTCAGATTATTTTCCTTATCTTTCCTATTTTTCTGAAAAGAAAAATCCAAGTTTCAAAACCTGGATTGACAATTGCTTATTTGAAATAATACGAGTGATGACTCTGGCAAGCTGGATTAAAGAGTGCTACACAATAAGGACAGCTCCCCTTTTCTCGATACTCCTCATAAGTTAGGGTGTTCTTACAGGAACCACATAAGATAGGTTTATCCTGTCTTAGATTCAAAGGGTAAGGAGAAAATGTGTGCGACTCTAGTTTATTGTGACACTGATAACAGGCATAGTATTTCTTACACTGATAACACTGGAGCGCTACGATATCTTTATCACTATGGTAATGAACACATCTGCTTTCATCATCTACTAGTAAGCCCTGAGCTTGAACCATGATTTTTCCTTATCTAGGCACGAACTGTGACGCTTGTTCCATCTTCTTTGTAAAGATTGATCAGGCCTTCTTTCAAAGCACGTACCATGTCACCAGCTTCTACTGGTTGAGGAACCTTGATGGTTAAAAGTTCCATTGGATTTGGTGCACGGTCAATTTTATTACCTTTAGCATCATGAAGGTCTTCGATATAAGTTTCAAAATGGCGGAAACCTGGGCCATAAAACTCAACTTGGTCACCTTCGTTGATAACGTTACGTTGGCGGATGGTTGCTGTTTGAGTTACAGCGTCATAAGCTACTACTTCAGCAACAAACTTGTATTCTGGAATCTTACGACGAGCTCCGAAAAGTTGCTCATTTTCAGATGGTGTTCCGTAGTAGAAACCTGTAGCCAACTCACGTTGGGCAACCTTCCACATTTCATCAATCAAGTCTTGCTTAATAGCTTCAAACTTTTCAGGGCTCTCAAGATAGGCATCAACAGCAGCCTTGTAGCAGTTTGTTACTGTTGAAACATAGTGGATAGACTTCATACGGCCCTCAATCTTAAGACTGTCCACTCCATTTTCAATCATATCTGGGATATGGTCAATCATAGACATATCAACAGCTGACATGGAGAATTCTTCAGGAATTTCTCCCTTAAGACTCTTACGCTCTTTCCCAAAAGGCATATCGTAAAGGTCATATTTCCAACGGCAAGATTGTGAACATCCACCACGGTTGGCGTCACGCATACTCATATGGTTAGAAAGAGTACAACGACCAGAGTACGAGATACACATAGCTCCATGAACGAAGGCTTCAATCTCAACATCTGTACGTTTGCGAATCTCTGCCAATTCTTCCATAGAAACCTCACGCGCCAAAACGACACGAGTCAATCCAAGTTCTTTCCAGAATTCTAGGGTTTCGTAGTTAGTCGCACTAGCCTGGGTTGAAAGGTGGATTTCAAGTCCTGGTGCTTCTGTCGCCGCAATCATGATCAAGGCTGGATCTGATACGATAACCGCTGCAATACCAATGTCACGTAGCTTACGGAACCATTCTCCGGCACCTTCTTCGTTTCCTTCGTGCATAACCATGTTGGCAGCTACATAGACCTTAGCACCGTACTTGGCCGCAAACTGGACTCCTTCTTCCATCTGTTCGAAAGTGAAGTTACCTGCACGGCTACGTAGACCATAGGCCTGACCACCGATAAAGACTGCATCTGCTCCATATTGAACAGCTACTTTAAGTTTTTCTAGTGTTCCTGCAGGTGATAGAACCTCAGGACGTTTCAAAGTTTTTGTCATGTTTTCTCCTATTTGCAATATAAAAGTTTGACACTAATCTTTACCATTTTATAGCAAAAAGGTTCTAAAATCAAGTTTTGATCGATTGTTTAGACAATTTTAATGTTTAGTTTTCTCTGAAAACGTTATTGAACAGTTTCAACATTCCAAGTAGTCCAGCCTTTAAAACGTATAGCACCCTTTTTGTCAGTTTTTAATACCAAATTCTCAAGTTCTTTATCTTCTTGGTTATTTTCCCCATTTTTAAGTTTAAATGATTTTTTCTTGTCTATTGAAATGACCGTGATTTTAGGGTGTACAGTTTTGAAGACCTCACCATCTGTCTTTTTCTTCGATGCTTGCTGATGAGTTATCACTACATCTGCTTGGAGTTTTGGATAATGACTCGTTAAAAACTTCTCCTCTATATTTCCAGTAACTAGAAATGTTTGATTTAGTAACTTTCCAAACATTGCTATTGAGTCTCTACCATCTTTATTTTGACTTGCGATTACTTCCAAACTACTCCAAAAAATAAACAACTGCTGTCCAGTTTTGATGGCAACTACCTTGACCTTGCTTTCCTTCAGCTTATCCATAAATTCTCTCTTAGATAAAGTTTCTTCAGTTACTAGAATCTCTCCAAGCTCGAAGACTTTACTGATTTCTAACACATGATCTAACTGCTTAGTATCACTAGTCGTCAGAACCAACTGATCAATCTTGGCCACTCCTCGACTTTTCAGATAAGGAATTAAACTACGTTTGGCATTACTGGTAATAACTTTCTCCTGCCAGACTTCTTTCTTGTCACGTTCAGATTTTTCTCCGACATCCAGTAGTATGGTCTTTCCTGTCATGTCTCTTAGGAAAATACTTCGTCCCTGTTCCATATCTAGGACTGTGATTTCATTTTCTAGTGGATGCTTGGTTACTAAAAAGAATGAGATGGCAACTATGACAAGCATAGATAGTTTTTTCACATTCTTTCGATAGTCGTAGATGAGAGCTAAAGTAATCAAAAGAAGGATTAAAATCCAAAGACTCGGCTGACCAAAAACAAGAGGCCTCGTAGATAGCTGAGAAATATAGCGTATGATGTTTTCTAGCCATTCAAAGAGAAAGTTGAACTGGGTGATGGGATATATAAATGACAGACAGAAGAGAATCGATAAAAGTGGCAATAGGACCATGTCAAACAAGAATGAAAAGACAAATGTCAAGAGAATGGACAACGGTTGGAATTCAGAAAAGTAAAAAGATAAAATTGGTAGAATTCCCAAGGAAATAATAAAACTTTCTCTCACCAGACCTTTTATCCCTGCTACTTCCTCACCAGTCATGGTCAGGATAAAGGCATAAGCACAGGAAAGAACTCCCCCAGCAGTTAAGAAAAAGTTCGGCATGATTAAAAATAGAATAAGAATCGTCAAAGCAAAATTATCCAGTGACTTAAAGCCATGCTGAGCCAATAACTTTTGTAGAAGACTACGAATAACTGAAGCTGAAAATCCTGTCAAGCCTGCATAAAACAAAGAAAAGGGATAAGCTAGCCATTTGAACTTCTCTTGTGTCAAGCCCAATCGCAAGAGTGACTTTTTAAAAGCATTCATGAAAAATCCGACCTGCATTCCAGACAAAGCAAAAAGATGAATAATCCCTAGGCTGGAATAAAGTTCATTCATTTCCTCAAAGTCTGTGTCCAAATGCCCCAATAAAAGACCTGTCATATAATTGCGCATGGAATCGGGAAAATTCCTTTTAATCCAGACAACTGCTTTTCTCCTCAAACTTGATAGATTTTCTCCAATACCCCAACTGAAAATTTGCTTTAATTCCACAATTTCGGATATAGTCAAGGTCTGATAAATTCCTTGTGTTTTGAGATAATTTCGATAATCGAAACCCGCAAAATTACTGGCTCCTTGAGGACTAGCTAACTTGCCTTTCACAACCATTTCATGTAGTTCAGATAAGTCTTGAAATTTTTCCTTTTCAGCTTCTGACTGAAGTTTATAATAGACCTGAAAGAGTCTACCGTCAGCCTTGCCACGAAAAGATAAGCTATCACCATTTACCTTGATGGTATCCGGTAATATTCTCAATGTATCAACCGTGTCTACAAGATTCCGACTGACTTCTTCTTGCTGCCATTTTTGAAAAATAAACCAACTCCCAAATATGCTGCAAATCAAGAGGACCTTGGTCACAGTTTTCCATGGAAATTGGAAAAAGAGGCAGACTAGTAAAAAGACAAAGCCCAAAAGTGCTAAGACACTCGCTGAAAAGATAGCATAGTAGAGCCATAGCAAAAGAAAACTGAGATAGATTTTTGGAATTGGAAAGCGACTAATCCACTGTAACATACTCTTTTAACTTTTCTATCGTTTTTGCACCGATACCAGAAACCTTTTTGAGCTCATCAACTGACTTAAACTTACCGTTGGAATCACGATGGTCAATAATATCTTGAGCACGTTTAGCACCTAAGCCTTTGACTTGTTTCAGTTCCTCTAAACTGGCTTTATTGAGATTGACTTTCTTATTTTCCTTGCTGTTAGAAGCATTTGATTGTGTTGCTTGACTGGTAGCTTCTTCCTTAGTTGGAACATAGACAAGTGCTTCGTCACTAATTTTCTGAGCAAGATTGATAGATTTACTGTCTGCATTATCTGTCAGTCCACCAGCTTTTTGAACAGCATCATTGATACGACTTCCAACTGGCAAATCATAAATCCCTGGTGTTTTGACAGCCCCTTTGACATCGACAGTAATCAGATCTTGCTCCACCACTTCTTCCTTCTGATTTCCATCTTCCTTTTCATCCGTCGAATCCTTTGGAACAGCTATAACTTCAGACTGCAAATTACTTTCCTTAGCAGGTGTTTGAGCGACTGGTTTTAGGAGGAAAAATCCACCCAAGACCAAACCCAAACTAACACAGATAACGATAATTTTATATTCTTTGATTTTCTCAATAAGTTCTTCCATATTTTCTCCTCTCTTAGCTAATTCGTAAGAGAAAGAAAAAAACAGCTGAAAAATCTTTTCAACTGCTTACTTATTTGCAAAATAATCTTCCTTGGTTAAGACATAATGGACATCTGTTACGAATCTTCCAGGTTCATTTTTATCCATTCTAGCATATGGTTCTTCGTGAGAGAAGCGCATTCCTGATTTCTCCATGACCTTTCCTGATGCAGGATTATCCTTATCATGAAAGGCATCTAACTTATTCATTCCAATCTTTTCAAAAGCTAGTTCAATCACGGCTCGATTGGCTTCAGTTGTCAAACCTTGATTCCAATATTTTTGATTGATAATGTAACCAATGGCTGCCTTCTTAAGAACAGTATCCATCTTGTGCAGGTCAATAGTTCCGATAAACTCTCCAGTACTTTTTAGTTCAATTCCCCATCGGCCCAATGGATTGGCTAGATAAAACTGGGCAATATTGTTCTTAGTTTCCTCTAGGCTTTGATTGGTTGGAAAAGTAAATCGCGTATTTTCCTGGTTTGAAGCATATTCAAACATGGTTTCTGCATCATCAAGTGTTACAGGTCTAAGTACTAAGCGTTCTGTTTCGATAATTGGATACTTCGCTAGTTTGATAAATAGTGATTCCATGATTGCACCTCTCAAAATAGATTGCTAAAAGAATAACATAAAAGAAATAGGTTTACAAGTTTTTCTTGCAATTTAAAGCGGTTTCATATACAATAAAGTCATCACAAAAACTCTGAAGAATGATGTGATACATAAATTGAAACAGCTTAATAGAAAGTGAGTTATCCTATGTTAATTGGAATTCCAAAGGAAATTAAAAATAATGAAAATCGTGTTGCTTTGACACCAGCTGGTGTACAAAGTCTCGTTAGTCGTGGCCACCGTGTCCTCATCGAAACAAATGCTGGACTTGGATCTGGTTTTACTGATGCTGACTATGAAAAGCAAGGAGCAGAAATTGTCGCAACTGCGGCTGAAGCCTGGGCTGCAGAATTGGTTGTTAAAGTAAAAGAGCCACTTGCTAGTGAATATCAATTCTTGCGTGAGGATTTACTTCTCTTCACCTACTTGCACATGGCGGCTGCTCCAGAATTGGCTGATGCTATGCTTGCAGCTAAAACAACGGGTGTTGCTTATGAGACAGTCCGTGATACTCAAGGACAACTTCCTCTATTGGTTCCAATGAGTGAGGTTGCAGGTCGTATGGCTGTCCAAATCGGAGCCCACTTCTTGACGAAACAAGCTGGTGGTTCAGGAGTTCTACTCGGTGGTGTTCCTGGTGTTCCAAAAGGAAAAGTAACCATTATCGGTGGTGGTGTCGTTGGTACACACGCAGCTCGCATCGCTCTTGGTTTGGGAGCTCAAGTAACCATTCTTGACATCAGTGCTAAACGTCTCTCTGTCCTAGAAGATGTCTTTGGTCACCAAATCCAAACCCTGATGTCTAACCCATTTAATATCGAAGCAAGTGTACGTGAAGCAGACGTTGTTATCGGTGCAGTATTGATTCCTGGTGCCAAAGCTCCAAAATTGGTAACAGATGATATGGTTCAACAAATGCGTCCTGGTTCTGTCATCGTTGACGTTGCTGTAGACCAAGGTGGCGTTATCGCTACAGCTGACCGTGTAACAACTCACGATGAACCTGTCTATGAAAAACACGGTGTTCTTCACTATGCCGTGGCTAACATTCCTGGAGCAGTTGCTCGCACATCTACGATTGCCCTTACAAATGTTACTCTTCCATATATCGAAGCCTTGGCAGGAAAAGGATTTAAGAAAGCTATCCTTGAAGACGCAGGCTTGCTTGAAGGTGTAACAACCTATCAAGGTATCCTCACTAGCCAACCAGTTGCAGAAGGCTTGGATCGTGACTTCACTTCAATCAGTGAACTTGTTTAAAATGATTTATAAATTTAAACTACAAAAATAAGAAGCTACATAAAAACTAGCTTCTAAATCTCAAAAACGAGCATTTCCATTCTTGGAGATGCTCGTTTTCTCATGTCATGGTTTATAATTTAAATTTTGATAGACTCCAGTTTCTAATCAACGTGATCACTATTTGTCAATATTAACCCTTTCAATCAATTCATTAGTTGTCTAAACTAAGTCCATTTATAAATTTAAAAAGAGTATAAATATCAACGTAAACTTCATCATCACACTAGCTAATCTCAGTACATAAACCATTTTTTTATCTATAGTTTTTGTCTTAATCTTGATCTTTTTTCTTCAATCCAAGAAGCGCTCCTACTATAAACAATATTCCAGCAATGAATGGTGTAAAACCTTCTCTAACTGTTCCGGTTTTTGGCAATCTATCAGAATTGTTAGTATCCGATTTACTATCGATATTAGTATGTTTATTAGCTATATTCTCTGGTTCATTAAGATAAACTTCTTTCTTATTTTCAAAGTTTTTATCATTTTTATCAGGAACTGTAGCTTTAACATCCTTAGTTGAGTCAGATTTGTGTGAATGATTTTCTCTCTGTATATCCTCCTTTTTGTAATTTCCATCTAATTGACTATGATTTGCTTGCACCTTATCTTTCTTTTTCAATAAATCAAAAGTAGGTTTATTCTCCTCCTCCTTTTTCTCCTCTATTTTCTTGAATACAGGTTTTATAAGGGTATCTTTTGACACATTAATAACATAGCCAGCGTCTTTTTTCCCTTCGACACCAGAAATTTCCCAGCCGTCAAATTGATATCCTTTTTCTAATTCTCCCTTATAGACAGGTAAAATGAAATCTTCTTCCGACACTATCGTTGAACTCATTTCTTTTCCATTTTGAATGGTCACAGTCACCGTATGAGGTTTTAATTCGCTTAACTCTCCCGTATCTTTGTTTAAAATGAATTCTTTTACGGTCGTATTTCTTGCGAAATCTTTTACAACAATCTTAATGTTTAGTGTCTTATCTGTTAGTTGTTTAATATCATCAAATGATTTGTATTCTTTTCCATTTACATAAATATGTTTGTCTTGAATCTCACCATCGAATCCATTATTTCTCTTATCATTGATGTTAAAGACTACAGATTTTCCGTCAGCATATTCGATACTTGTATTTCCCTTAGGATCAATGTTTACTTCTGGTTTAACATTATCATATAAAAATTGATAGTGTACTCCAACCGCTTTCGCATTCAAATCGCTATAGCCAGTTTGAAGATAAACATTTCCATCCATATCTGTTACCTTATCTGGGAATCCGTTTGCTTTATAGTCTTTCATTCCCCAGTCCATGATGTCACCGTCTTTAACATTAAGCTTAATGTTAAAATCTCTAGTGTTATCAATGTGTAAATCTCCGTAGATTAAATAATTATCTACAACAGATTCATTCACTCTCAATTCCCAGTTAAAACCACCCTTATCAGAAATCTTACCTCTTAAATAAAATTCTGGATTTCGTACATAAATTTTATTAGATTTAGATGGATTAAAGTAGTTCTTGTCCATTGAAAGATTTACTGGTTTTGCATCAATAAATAACGTAGAGCCATCTTCTTTTATAGCTTCTACATTAGACTTATCCTCTCCTATGTACTCTTTACCATCCTTACCAAATAATACCAGTTTAGAAGAATCTGTCACAAGATTTCCATCTTTATCGATTGCTTCCCCTTTATCATTCATTTTAAAGGTAAACACTTGATATTTTACAATGTTAAAACCGTCCAAAGCCGACATTAATACTGATTGAGTACTTCTTCCATCTTCAACATTTCTACTATCAGCATAAATTATTTTTTCTGATAAGACTCTTAGATTAGGATTGGACTTTTGGATTTTTGCTATATCTTCCTGGCTATAAACTCCATTTCCTTCTAACATATCCGTTTTTCCAGGATTATAGGTAGTCACTTTTAGTGCATAGCCTTTTTTCAGAATGATACTATCCTTTAATAGATATTGTTGTTTTTCTGAATCAGAATAGATTTTACCAGATTCCATTTCAGTTAAATTGTTTGGTTTGTTTTTTGAAAGATCTCCTTCTCCTAATTCTATTACATTCCCATAACTTGATGCATAGGGATATTCTGCTTTAGTTTCCTTATTTTTTTCAGGCATTCTAATTTTAGTTTCAGCTTTTGTCTGATTATCATCTTTAACAAAGAATCTCATATCTCCTGCAAAAGCTAATCCATCCACAATATCATTAATATTAGCGTATAAATCAAATGTCATCGTTTTTGAGTGGGAATCATACTTGGTCGTTTTGATTTCTATCGATTTATATTTATTACCATAATATACCTTGGCATTTTTAGAAACATTACTTATCTTTCCAAGAATTTCAAAGTGTCCATCTTTAGAAGGGCTTAGAACACCATAAATTTTTGATTTGATTTCGTCAAGTTTTTCAGTTTCATATTCTAAGGCACTACCATCGTCATAAGCAATGATATTTCCCTTATCATCGTATTTATAATCGTATTCCTCTATTCTCTTACCAGTTTCACTTGTAAAGTCATCAACTTCTCTAAATTTCTTTTTAATAAGTTTCTTTAAATCTTTGCTTTCAAAGTCTCTAATTGTTGAAATAGTTTTATGAATAGTCAAGCTAGATTTTTCTTCGGTATCCTCTTCATTTCCTTGATGATGTTCTACCTCAGTTGTATCTTTTTTAAGACTATCCTCTTTTCTATTTTCTAAATTTTTAAATTTAGATTCGGCAATCTCTCCAAGCTTTTGGTATTTAGATGAATCTTGATCAGGATCTACTAAATAATAGGAAATCATTCCCTTTTCATCAGCATGATCAGCAAATTTAATTCTATGAATCTTTGTGAAATTGCTAGAGCCATCTAATGCAATGACTTCAATGATTTTTCCTCTTAAATCTCCTGCACCATTAATTTCATAAATGGTATTTCCGTCTTTGTCAAGTTTCCTATTTCTTCCTTGACCCTCACCTGCGTAAGTTACTTCAAGATTTTTCTCAACATCTCCATCTTCATTAACAAGAGCGGCGCCAGCATACCAAACTTCGTTTGCAATCTCGTCAAATTTTTCAGGATGTTCTTTTTGATCTCTCGCAAATAGGGTTTCATTCTTGTATTGATCTTTTACCTTGTGATAAGTATCCTTTGTGATCAACTTAATTTTTTCAGGATTTGAAAAATCAACCGAAACAATTTTAGGAGCTGTGTTATCAATTTTTACAGGAATGTAGGAAACCTGCCATGGGTAATCTTTAGTTAATCTATATTTAAATTTATAGAAATATTGACCTTCTGCAATCGGTTCAAATTGACCTCTTATCCTAGTAGCTGGATCTTTGGTATCCTTGCTTTCTGGTGCATTTTCTTCTTTCCCTCTAGGATTATAGATGAGTCCATCCCATTTCAAGTCGCCCCAAACTTTTAGCTTAGAAGATTTGATTCCCTTTGCATCATTTCTTTTAGAGTTTAAAATTCCTTTAACAAAGTGTTCTCTCGAAATGACTTTTAAGTCTCTTTGATTTTCTCCCTCTTTATTTGTATTTACTATTGAAATCATTCCTTCTTCTGCACTTCTTAATACAAGTGGAGAAGGTGTTAATCCTCTCTCAAGTTGAGCATCTTGAGGATTTCCATTTGAATCTAAAGGATAAATTTTAGCAATATTAGAACCACTTGATGATGGTGCGTTGATCCCTTCGTTATTGAAAGCAAATAATTCTGGATTTTGATCTAGGGATGTTGTATTTTTATCTTTTCTATTTTGTATAACTCCTGCTGGATTAAATTTATCTATACCATGTTCTCCACCAATTCCCTTATTTAAGGTTCCTGGAATTTTTGGTTTACCATCATCATCATAACCTTCCATTGTTTTTGATTTTGAACCTTCTTCCCAGGCCCATTTATCAAGGATTGGTTCCTTATTCCAATCCCCAGCAAATCCCATTAGAGGCATCGATAAAGAAGGTTGGAAATTTGTTTTCTTCCCATTGGAGTTTAGAGCTTCCATTTCTTCCACTGACTCAAAATGAATAAATGATTCTACAAATTTATTTTTATTTTTAGCCTCTCCAACGTTTATAACCGCATTTAAATCAAAGCTAGAATTTGGGCCTATAGTGAAAGTGTCATGCTCAAATGTAATATTTGCATCTTTTACTTTCTCTGGGTGAATTTCTGGAACAATTTGCTTACCATCTGGAGATTTTTCATCTTTGTATGTTTCATCCAGTTTTAGTCTATCAGTTAGAGCATCTGTAGTTACCGCTGAGGCTGAAACTTTAAAGGTTAAAGGTCTGTTTGATGTATTGTGAAGCTTAATTGTAAAGTATTTTTTATCTCCTTTTATTTCTTTAAGAGAAATAGAACCATAAGAGTTTACCAAACCTTTAGAATCTGTGTTTTTGAAAGTCGCTACAACTTCATTTCTCAAAGCATTGGCAACATTAATTAGCCCTGCTCCCTGTTGTCTAGGTGATGCAAAGTATTGACTTTTTTCTTTCCAAGAAGTCGCATCCATCATAGGCCGTGCAGTATTTTGTAGGGCTATTTTTGTAAGACTTGTAAGGTCTATTTTGTCATCTCCCTTAAGATTTTTCAAGGCAGGTCTTTCAAGCATTTCCTTTAACTTTGGTCTAATCAAAACAGTAGAAGCTGCCACGATTGGAGTTGCCATACTAGTCCCTGACATATAACCATAAGTTGATTTCCCATTAATGACATTGAGAGTGGATTTAATATTTTTACCTGGTGCTGAGACATCAGGCTTTAAAAGTAAATCTGTTCTCGGTCCCCAAGATGTGGATCCTGCTGGAACGATGACATCTTCTTTATACAATTCTTTGTCTGTGTCAGGTGCAAACTTAAAGTCAATCTCTTTTTCGTCACCTACATTCGGTTTATTAGAATTATAGCTGGCCATATCAATTGGATAGTATTGCTCCAATTTATCTTTGAAATCTTCCTTACTATTTCTTTTAACCTCAGTTTTTTTATCAGGATTAATCATGTTCCATAGCTTTACACCATCATCTCCTGAAATTGAAAATACTTGACTTTTAGTCCCTTCATCTGCTTCATATCCCATGGCTGGAAGCTCTGTCCAATTATCTCTATTGTAGTAATTGACAGTATTTACAACCATAATGCCACGTGCGCCCTTATCCGTTGCTCTTTTAAAAGCATCTTTTAAATCCTTGGTATAAATTCGATCCATTACTGCAATTTTGCCCTTAAGATCCAATCCTATCAAATCTTGGTCTTGACCTTTGCCTATATATACAAATTTCAATTTATCAGGAGCTTTTGAACCATCTTCATTTGTTGTGATTTTATTCTTATCGAAAAAGGCCCCTATATTTCTGTATTTAAAACTTTCTCCACCTATGTTAACTTTATCAAACTCAACTGTTTGATTTTTAGCAGAAGCAACTGCTATCGCATCTTCATGTGCTGCAGTTCGTGTTACATTTCCAGTGTCGGTCATTTTCAGATTATTATTTGCCACTAAATCCCATGAAGAACTTGAAGCAGAAGTCGCATAGTTACCCGTAGCTACAACCATTGGAATGCCTGCTTTTCTTAACGCTCTAATAGCTTCCCAATATTTCTCACCTACAAGACCTGTTCCTGTAAAGCCAGATGATACCGAAACAACATCGACATTGTGTTTGATCGAATCTTCAATAGCATGAAACATTGTTTCATCTCCTGCGAAGCCAGATCCTGCGTCAGAGTACATTTTATAAGAGAAAATTTGTGCATTAGGAGCAATTCCATCTATTCCGTTAAAGTTTTTAATATCTTTTTCAGTATCATTTCCCGCAAGAATCCCTGCAATATGCATTCCATGTGGATCAAAATAATCGCTTCCATCGTCAGCTTTTTCTACAGTAATTTTACCACCATTATAATAATTGAAAGCATGAGGGATTTTATCACTCAACCAGAAATTTTTATCAGTACCTTTTAAGTCTTCTTTTTTGAATCTCATTGAGCCTTTAGCATCATCATCAATCCTCATGGCCTTATGCCTATAATCTGTCCCGGTATCGATATTTGAAATGACCATACCTCTACCATCAAAATTTTTACCAAATGGAACATTGATAGACTTTAGGTAATCAATTGCCTCTTCAACTCCAATTTCCTTTCTAGCATGATTCATCATTGGCTGGACTTTTTGTGATCGTTCAACCGATGAGATACCCTCTATTAGTTTAATTTTGTCCAGATTATCTGGAGTTGTTTCTATTGCAACACCATTAAAAACCGTATCATAAGTATATAAAACTTTTGTATCCTTAAGATTGGATAATTCCTTGATTGCTTTTTCTCCAGATTCTTTATCTTTAAATTCAGCAATATAGACAAGTTTATCCTCTTTTTTGGGACTTTCTGGGTCTTTACTTGCAGACGAGTCCGCTTTATCTTCTTGGGATTGATTGGAATCTTCTTTGATTTTTTCTTCATTGCTAGTTTTGTTATCTATCACAGATTCTTTACTAACAACTTCTTTTTCCTCAATAACCGTTGTTTTCTTCTCTTCAGTATCCTTTGAAGTTTCTATAGCATTATGAATATCTTCAAGTTTTTCTTTGTTTTCTTTTTGTTTACCTACTACTGTTTCTTTATCAGATATTTTTAAAGAATCTTCAGAACTAGGTGTATCTGCTAAAACTACCTCATTAGGGACATATGCTGCTAAAATAACTGCAGCTGTGGTTAATGACAATACTGTACTTTTTTTCATTTTAATTCCTTACATATTTATTTAACTTCCAATAGATAGAAAACTTTAACTTTGCTAGCCTTTGTTATAAAAAGTTTTACTAAGTATTATCTAGGAAATAGAGTAGTGCATTTATATATAATTGTTAACTCTCTGAAAATAGTATATCAATTAAAAAAATTTAAGTCAAGAAAAATTAATACGGGTTAATTTTTTTATTAACGTATGTTAATTTCATAAAGTTCAAAGCTTTCGTGTTTAACTGGAATACATTATAAGCATATTCACACCATCAAGAATAGTAGGAATGAAGTTGAACCACTACTAAAACCATCAAAAACTCAGTTAAGTTTGGAAGTGAATCTTGCCTACGATATTCCACTAAGTTACGAAGCGAGAATGATTAGCCTATTTGTTGACAATATCCCTAGTCAAGTATTACTGAAATAGACCTCTCACACTGGTCGTCCTGCCTTTCGTCCAACCATACTCATGAAGATGACCATATTCGCTTATGGTCGTCAAGTGTTCTTTGGACATAAAATCGTTCAAATGAACGAAGAAGTCATTCTCATGAAATGGTTGAGCCAAGATACCTATGTTAGCTATAAAACGATTAATAATTTCCGCTCCAGTAAACATGCCAACAACCTAATCAAAATTGACTAAAAAGTACTAAACGAGCACAGATAACCCAATGAACTGGGAATATCTTGAGGACACGGACCAGTTTATAAAGCCCGACGGCCTAGTTTATTCCTTTAAGAACTACTCTAGTCGAACTGACAAGTATGGGCTTCAACGTGATTTCAAGATTTATGAGGCGGATAAAATTCAAGATACTCCTAAGTTAGAACACTTGGCTAAAACGGATAGTGGGAATCAGAAACAAATCCATTATAATCAAACTTGGAATTACTTTAAGGAACTCCTTACACAAACATTACATAGTGAAGAAAGCTCTCAAATTTATGCCAAACGGAAAATTGATGTTGAACCCGTTTTTGGTAGTTTTCGGCGTGCGCAGAGTGCATGTCAGAGGTAAACAAGCTGTCGCAACAGAGATAGCATTCATCTTCATGAGCATGAATCTCACCAAATTGGCAAAGAATCTAGCATCTAAAACGTTCACCTATTCAAAAACCACACAGTGTTTCTTTCAGCTTGATTGTATTCAAGACTGAAATCACTGTGTGGTTTTATTTAGAAGCTAGTTTTTGCCTAGGTCCTTTTTCCTTATTCTCTTTCTTCTTCGTTTTCTTCAGCTTTGACAGGTCGAGGTTCATAGGCTCTGATAATTTGAGCGACAACTGGGTGGCGAACCACATCCTTGGCTGAGAAATGAACAAAGTCAATCTGATGGATGTTCTTGAGTTTTTCTTGAGCATCAATCAAACCGGACTTGACATTACGTGGCAGGTCAATCTGACTGATATCTCCATTGACAATCATCTTAGAATTAAAGCCTAAACGAGTCAAAAACATCTTCATCTGCATGATGGTTGTATTTTGCGCTTCATCCAATATAACAAAGGCATCATCCAATGTACGTCCACGCATATAGGCAAGTGGAGCGATTTCAATGATTTCACGTTCCATGAGACGAGTTGTTTGGTCTTTTCCGAGAATCTGGTACAAGGCATCATAAACAGGACGAAGGTAAGGATCTACCTTTTCCTTGAGATCACCTGGAAGAAATCCAAGGCTCTCTCCCGCTTCCACTGCTGGACGTGTCAAAATGATTCGCTTGACTTGTCCACGCTTGAGAGCTGTTACGGCCAAAGTCACTGCTAAGAAGGTCTTACCTGTTCCTGCTGGCCCAATCCCAAAGGTCACATCGTGTTGCTTGACACTATCCACATAAAGCTTTTGACCCAAGGTTTTAACACGGATGGGCTTACCTGTATTATCCTTGATAATCTCTTCTTCATAGAGGGCGACAAACTTATCGATTTCATTATTCTTAACCATGGTAATGGCTGTCACCACATCTGGAGTTCCAACAGTCATTCCACGATTAACCAAGACCACTAAGGCTTGGATAACTTGACGGGCTTCCTCACAAGCATTCTCTGCTCCCAAGACTTGTACAATCTCTGTACGGGCATGGATGATGACATCTAATTCATCCTCCATCAATCTAAGGTGGCGCTCATTGGACCCAAAAAGATGAAATAGGTCATCTGGATGACTCAGTTGAATATCTATTGAATGTTCCTTCAAACAAAGAACCTCTCTAATTCTCTTATTTCGTTTTATCATTTTGTTTTCTTTTAAGTATGAAATAACTTTCAAAAATCCTATCACTTTGACAATTCGTAATGGTAAACGATACTTGCCAAAATAAGTAAAATCCTCATAAAAGATAACTGAATGACTATATTATAGCAAAGAGGCTGAGAAATTACTACCCCAAACCTCATCTAGTAGCCTTAATGTTCTAAATATTCCTGCCAGATACGATCGAAGTCTCCCATATTAAAGGAAAAGCTAGCATGTTCCTCTAAAAAACGACTGACTTGATCAAAATCATCTGTATGTTTCGGAAAGGCGGGCTCCTCAAAAGCCAGATCCGCTAAAATAGCTTTAGGACTATTACTTTTAGGATTTCGTTCTGTCATGAGCCAAGTATAAAATGATTTTCTCATAAGCCTCCCTAAATTAATTCGGTACCAAACTGATCTTGCTTGATTTTGCCAGCCTTCATCAAACCACCGAGTGCTTTTTTAAACTGACCTTTTGAAATACCGAAAGTAGCCTTGATATCATCTGGTGATGACTTATCATTCAAGGTCATGAAGCCACCATTGCTTTCCAAATAAGTCAAGATCATCTGGGCATCATTTTCCAACATCTCGAAAGAGCGTGGTTTTAAAGAGAGATTAAGCGTTCGGTCAATCTCACGGAATCCAATGACACGCGCATCTAAAACTTGTCCCAAACGAGGTTCCGCATAGCGCTCACTTGGATGGATAAATCCAAGCATGTTGTTCTCTGGTAGATAGACGAAAGTTCCTGATAATTTGAGACGGTAAACAATGGCAGGCCAATTTTGATTCTGCATGTTATTGTAGGCAGGACGTGCCAATCGTTGGAAATCTTCCTGATAAGCTAAGATTCCCCAGATACGGTCCTTCTTATCCACTTCTAGACGAATATAAAGTCGATCACCTTTCTTTGGCCAGAGTTCTTTAAGTTCAGGGAGAATATCAAGTGACACAACGATTTCCTTGTCTGGTAATCCTGT
This sequence comes from Streptococcus sp. HMSC061D10, assembly GCF_001808865.1. NCBI lineage: Bacteria > Bacillati > Bacillota > Bacilli > Lactobacillales > Streptococcaceae > Streptococcus > Streptococcus sp. HMSC061D10. The sequence goes on from NZ_KV795027.1 coordinate 51,018, forward strand.
ATCAACAAAAGCCCCAAGGTCCTTACGAACCTCTGTTACGGTTCCCCAACCAAATTGTTCCTGAGTTGCAGTCACTTCTGTAGTAGTGAGGCGCAATTTTTGCTTCATATCTGTGTAAGCAAAACCTTTGACCGTATCACCAACTGTATGCTGACCTTCTTCTTTAGCTAGGGCATATGTTTGACCATCCTTTTGAACAAAGTAAAAACGGTCATTTTCATCGATGATGAGTCCAACGATAAAACTTGCAAGATTTGTATTCATATTTCCTTCTTTCGAATAAAACTCAGCCAGCAATGCCAACTGAGTTTTTCTGTTTATTTCTTAGACTTCCAAGATTTCTTTTTCTTTGTTGGCAGTCATTTCGTCGATGTGTTTAACAGCATCGTCTGTTGCTTTTTGAATATCTTTTTCAAGAGTCTTCAATTCGTCTTCAGTGATTTCTTTTGCTTTTTCTTGTTTCTTAGCCTCGTCCATAGCATCACGACGGATATTACGGATAGCAACTTTAGCATTTTCACCGACTTTTTTCACTTCTTTAGCAAGGTCGCGACGAGTTTCTTCTGTAAGAGCTGGGATTACCAAGCGAATAACAGAGCCATCGTTAGCTGGTGTAATACCTAGGTCTGAAGCATTCAAAGCACGTTCGATATCTTTCAAAGATGATTTGTCAAATGGTGTTACCAACAAGACACGCGCTTCTGGGATTGTGATAGAAGCAATTTGGTTAAGTGGTGTTTCAACACCATAGTACTCAACGTGGATGCGGTCAAGCAAGCTAGCATTAGCACGGCCAGCACGAATACTTCCAAACTCACGAGCAAGTGAGTGGTGAGATTGGGTCATTCTCTCTTTTGCTTTTTCTACGATTGCGTTTGCCATAATCTTTTCTTATTCCTTTTCTTCGATATTATTTGAAACTGTAGTTCCGATATTTTCACCAAATACAACACGTTTAATATTTCCTGGTTGGTTCATGTTGAAAACTACCAAGTCAATATCATTGTCCATTGAAAGTGTTGAAGCTGTTGAGTCCATGATACGGAGACCTTTATTGATCACGTCACGGTGAGTCAACTCTTCAAATTTAACAGCTGTCTTATCTTTTTTAGGATCAGCATTGTAGACACCATCAACCCCATTCTTAGCCATCAAGATAGCGTCCGCTTCAATCTCAGCTGCACGAAGAGCCGCTGTTGTATCTGTTGAGAAGTATGGTGAACCAATTCCCGCACCAAAGATAACTATGCGTCCTTTTTCAAGATGACGAAGAACACGACCACGAACGTAAGGTTCTGCTACTTGTTGCATAGCAATGGCTGTTTGAACACGTGTATCCACACCAACTTGTTGCAATGAATCTGCCATTACAAGAGCATTCATAACGGTTCCAAGCATTCCTGTATAATCTGCTTGTACACGATCCATTCCAGCTTCTGCAGCAGGTTCTCCACGCCAGAGATTTCCTCCACCAATAACGAGGGCAATCTCAATACCTAAGTTATGTACTTCTTGAATTTCTTGAGCCATTGCTTGAACTGTTTTGATGTCAATTCCGACACCACGTTCGCCAGCAAGGGCCTCACCTGATAACTTAATCAAAATACGTTTATATTTGGGTTCCACCTGACTTCGCTCCTTTATTTTATTCAAACTATTCTATCACATTTTTTGAGAATTTTATAGTCTCATGAGTTATTCTTTTGAAAATTTTAAACGGATAAAAAGTTTTCCAAATCAGCCAAGGCACGCTCTGCAATTTTTTCATAACGAGCCTTCTTATCACGAATGCGGTCGCCTTCCAATTCCTTGATAATTCCGAAATTGACGTTCATTGGTTGGAAGTGTTTACTATCAGCATGGGTGATGTAATGAGCTAGACTTCCAATTGCTGTTGTCTCTGGGAAAATAGCAGGACTTTCTCCCTTGAAAAGACGAGCTGCGTTAATACCAGCTACTAGACCTGATGCCGCTGACTCAACATAGCCTTCCACACCCGTCATCTGACCAGCGAAGAATAGATTTGGCTGTTTCTTAGAACGGTATGTCTGCTCAAGAAGATTTGGTGAATCCATGTAAGAATTGCGGTGCATGACTCCATAACGGACAAACTCTGCATTTTCAAGACCTGGAATCATTTGGAAGACACGCTTTTGTTCTCCCCATTTAAGGTGAGTTTGGAAACCAACGATGTTATAAAGACTACCTGCAGCATTGTCCTGACGAAGCTGAACGACCGCATAAGGAGTTTTAAAGTCTCCATCACGAGGACCTGTGTAATCGTCTGGATACTCCAAACCAACTGGTTTCATAGGACCATAGAGCATGGTTTTGATACCCCGTTTAGCCATGACTTCGATTGGCATGCATCCTTCAAAATATTTTTCTTTTTCGAAAGAATTGAGCGGAGCTTCTTCTGCATTGACCAAGGCTTCATGGAAATCCATAAACTCTTGCTTGGTCATAGGAGCATTGAGATAGGCTGCTTCTCCCTTATCATAACGAGATTTGAGATAAACCTTATTCATATTAATCGTATTAACATCCACAATAGGCGCTGCAGCATCGTAGAAATAAAAACCGTCACCACCATTAAGAGCATGAATTTTCTCAGCAAGTGCATCGCTAGTCAAGGGACCAGTCGCCACAACTGTAATAACATCCGTTGGCAATTCTGTAATTTCGTCACGAACGACCTCAATCAAGGGATGGTTGGCAATCTTTTCAGTAACCATTTGAGAAAAACCGTCACGGTCCACCGCGAGAGCACCACCTGCAGGAACACGGGTTGCTTCAGCAGATTCCAAGATAAGAGAACCTAGGCGACGCATTTCTTCTTTGAGGAGGCCGACAGCATTTGTAAGAGCATCCCCACGCAAGGAATTAGAACACACTAATTCTGCAAAATTGTCAGTTTTGTGTTGCGGTGTTGACTTGACACCACGCATTTCATAAAGCTTAACTGGAATACCACGCTCTGCGATTTGGTAGGCTGCTTCAGAACCCGCCAAGCCCGCACCGATAACATTGATATAAGATTGAGACACGACACTAATACCTCTTTGGGAGTGTGAAGTAAAGATTCACATAAAAAAAGCCAACCGAACTTTTCTCGCTTTCGAGTTTTCAGGCTCAGGCTGAAAAAGTCCCTCGGACTTTTTCACTCCCACAAATCTTTCTATTTTTTCTTCTTCTAGTATAACAAAAAAAGGGAAGAAGGCAAACTTCCCTGTTTAGTCATTGGATTGATTGTCTTCCCATTCGTGATAAGCAGCGTAGAGCTGGCTTTTATTCCACTGATAAATCTTAGCGACTTCCTTAATGGCTTGATTTTTCTTGATTCCTTGTTGGATTCGTTCTTGGATTTCTAAAAACAAGTCCTCTTCATCCTTATCTTCTACTTCTTGACTAGCACCCTCTACAATGAGGAGACACTCGCCCTTAAGAGGTGTTTCAGCGATGCTTTCCAGTAATTCTGAAATTTTTCCACGTTGGTATTCTTCAAAGATTTTAGTCAATTCTCTAACCAAGACCACCGAGCGATCACCATAGACTTCTAGCATATTTTCTAGCGTATCCGCCACACGGTGAGGTGATTCATAGAAAATCTGGGTCTCAGGATAAGCTTTTTTCGCTTCGAAAAACTGCTTTTGCTGACCTGATTTTCGTGGTAAGAAACCATAAAAAATGTGAGGTTGGGGTGTCAAGCCACTAGCAATCAAGGCAGAAATTCCTGCACTAGCTCCTGGAACCGTGACAACTGCGATATCTTCTTCAATGGCAGCCTTAACCAAATCATGACCCGGGTCAGAAATACTAGGCATCCCTGCATCAGATACTTGGGCAAGATTTTGACCTTGCTTCAACAACTCAATCAAATCAGGAATTTTTTCCTTGGCATTATGTTCGTGAAAACTGATTTGCTTGGTTGAAATCTCAAAATGCTTGAGCAAAAGTCCCGTATTACGAGTATCTTCTGCCGCGATCCAGTCAACCTCTTTCAAGGTCTGAATAGCGCGAAAAGTCATATCATCTAGATTACCGATTGGCGTTGCGACTAGATAAAGCTTGCCGTAGGGAGTTTGTCCCTTAAAACTCTTTTGAATCTGCATACTTACTCCCTAAATAACAACTCATCACAGAACATACATTCTGCATCTTGCTCTCGACGTTGGCCATAAAAGTCACGGCAAACATGAAAACCGTCCTCATAAATGCGACGGACATTTTCCCTTACATGTTTAGTCTTAGCTGGAGCTGTCTCCTCAACCTCTCCCAAACGTTCTCTCAGTTTATCATTTTCTAAACGAAGAGCTGTATTTTCTTCTACCAAACTCTTGAGATTTTTCTTGATAGCTTCGACGTCTGCCAAGGTTACCAACAATTGCTGTGAAAAGTCATCTAAAGCATCAAATAATTCTTTTTTATTCATTACAGCCCTTTCTATAATCTATCTTTACTTTAAATTTTTTTGTAAAACCAGGTATTCCAAAGCGTTTTGAAAGCTAACATTGGCCCGCCACATTTTACGAGTTTGGACGAGATTTTGCAAAATATTCCGAGCTGAAACATTGAGAATCTCTTGACCAGCTAGTACCTCTAAAATCCTGAGCACGTAATCTTGCTTTTCTTTATCATCAGCCAAACTCGTTAATTTTGCAACTTGCAAATAGGATTCTTTTTTATGGGCTAAAAGCCACGAAAAGAGTCGTTCACTTTCATCTACTAGCGTCCAAAATCCTGCTTGATGGACAAGCTTATCAGCCTCTGCCTGCGATTGACTAAACTGAGCCAATAGCTTAGCTTTATTTTTTACTAAACCAGCCTCTTCAAGCTGTGACATTAAAGTAGAGACTTGTTTCTTAAATTGGAAAATCTGTGTCCGACTTCGAATCGTTGGTAACATCTGTTCCTCATCATCGGTCAAAAAGAAAATATAAATCTCACTTTGTGGCTCTTCAATAACCTTCAAGAGTGAATTTGCAGCATTCACATGCATTTTTTCCGCTTGCTCGATAATAAAGACCTGACGTTGATTTTCAATACCAGACTGGGAAAATTGACCAACTAATTCTCGAATACGCTCCGTCTTAATAACTTGATTTAGAGGTTTAATTATGGTCACATCAGGAAACTCTTCCTGCTCAATCAATTTACAATTCCGACATTTTTCACAAGGAAAAATACCATTTTTCTCACTACAAAAGAGACTTTTAGACAAGAAAAGGGCCATCTCTAAACTTCCAAAATTACCTGAAAAGAGATAGGCGTGATTAAGCTGCCCTTGCTCTAAGATATGAACAAAACGTTCAAATTGTAGAGGCTGACAAGCTCTTAATTGCTCTTGCTTCATCTCCTTAATCCCATCCTATCAAAAAGTAGCTGTTGCGTATTTTCAATCACTTGATCAAGTGGTAGGCTAGCATCGATTTTTTCGATGCGGTCTGTTTCCTTTTCCAAAAGAGATAAATAACCCCGACGAACTTTTCGATGTAGGTCTAGGCCTTCCATGTCCAAACGATTGACTTCCCGATCACTGTTGGCAGCAATACGTGCCAACCCCTCTTCGACTTCAATGTCAAAATAAAGAGTCAAATCAGGTTTTAGTCCATCTGTCGCAAACTCATTAAGCCAATCAATGGCATCGATATCTAAACCACGCCCAAAGCCCTGATAAGCAACAGAACTATCGATAAAGCGATCCATGATAACCAGTTTTCCAGCTGCAAGTGCTGGTAAGACCTTTTCCACCAAGTGTTGTCGACGACTAGCAATATAGAGGAGAAGCTCAGTCTTAGGATCCATTTCAGTATGACTAGGATCTAGGATAACTTCGCGAATTTTTTCTCCAATTAAGACCCCACCTGGTTCACGGGTTGTTAAAACTTCCACTCCCCTATCCTCTAATATAGGGATTAAGGCTTCAAGAACGCTTGTTTTTCCTGCTCCCTCTGGTCCCTCAAGAGAGACTAAAAATCCTTTTGACATGTCTGACTCATTTCTATTTTTCTCTCTTCTATTCTATCAAAAAAATAGGGATTTGTGAAAAGCTTTTTTCATTTCCTACTTTGTAAGAAAAAAAGAGGGTGAGTTTTAATGCTCACCTCTTATTTGCCTAATTCTTGAGTTTTTTTGTAGGCTTGATTGACAGCATCCATAACGGTTCCTCTAAAAGCATGTTCTTCTAGACTTGCTACACCAGCAATGGTTGAACCACCTGGACTGCAAACTTGGTCTTTCAAGACTCCAGGATGTTGCTGACTTTCTATGACCATTTGACCTGCACCAACTACTGTTTTAGCCGCCATTTTCAATGCCGTTTCTCTTGGCAATCCTGTTTGAACTCCTGCATCTGCCAAAGCTTCGATAAATAGATAGACAAAGGCTGGTCCACAGCCTGCAAGTCCTGTTGCTGCATCTATTAAACCATCACTTATTTCAACCAACTGGCCAGCCTTGGCTAATAGTTGACAAAAAAGTTCACTGTCTTCGGGATGACAATTTGCAGACAAGGCATAGCTAATCACTCCTTGCCCAATAGCAACAGGTGTATTAGGCATGATGCGAATAATCCTATGGTGACTTGGAAGAAGACTAGCGAGTTTTTCCAAGGTCAAACCAGCTGCCATGGAAATCAAAAGAATACTTTCTCGTTTCTCAAGGATTGACTGATATTGAGTAAGCAGTTCTGAGAATTGAGCTGGCTTTACTCCTAGAAAAATCACATCTGCTTCTGCAAAGATTTCGTCATTACTAGAAGCCAGACCACCATAATTGGCAATAAAAGCATCCACCTTAGCTTGACTACGATTAGCAAGGAGAATCTGATGACTCGTTTTTGCCTGCAAAACAGCCTTAGCCAAACTAGCTCCCATATTCCCCAAGCCGATAAATCCAATCTTCATCTCTTTACTCCCTTATCTGTCCATCACCAGTAACCACATATTTGTAGCTGGTCAATTCCTTCAAGCCCATTGGACCACGCGCATGTAATTTCTGAGTAGAAATCCCCATTTCACATCCTAGACCGAATTGGCCACCATCTGTGAAACGAGTCGAAGCATTGACATAAACCACTGCCGAGTCCACTTGATTTGTAAAGTAAGCTATAGCATCAGCATTTTCAGTCACAATCGCATCCGAATGATGGGTGCTGTGAACTTCGATATGCTCTACAGCTTCCTCAAGACTAGAAACTACTTTAACAGCTAAGACATAGTCTAAAAACTCAGTGTCAAAGTCTTGAGCCACTGCTGCTTGTCCAGAAATATATTGACTAGCTTTCTCATCTAGACGCAATTGAATCGGTTCCAGTCCAGCTTCTTTTCGCTCTGCAACCAGCATCTGCTCCAAGCGAGGAAGAAAGCTTGCCGCCTTGTCTTCATGAACAAGCAGAACTTCCATGGCATTGCAGACTGAAGGACGACTAGTTTTAGCGTTATTGATAATAGACAGTGCCTTGTCTTCATCCGCATCTTTGTCAACGTAGACATGAACAATCCCTGTACCTGTTTCGATAACTGGCACAATAGCATTCTCAACGACAGCATTGATCAAGCCAGCACCCCCACGAGGAATGAGAAGATCTAGATAACCCTTAGCCTTCATCATGGCATAACTACTTTCACGACTGGTATCTTCTACTAATTGAATGACGTCTGGATGAATGGTAGTAGTCTCCAAGCCCTTCTTCAGGGCTGTGACAATGGCATGAGCTGTTTGGTAGGCATCCTTACCGCTCCGAAGAACAACCGCATTTCCACTCTTGAGAGCAAGGGCAGCTACATCAGAAGTCACATTTGGACGACTTTCATAGATAATACCGATAACACCCATAGCCACACGCTTCTTAGTAATGACCAAACCATTTTCAAGCTGACTTGTTTCTAGGACTTCACCGATTGGATCTGGTAAAGCAACCACATCACGAATGCCTGTTGCCATCGCTTGGATACGACTTGCATCCAAATATAGACGATCGAGCATAACATCTGAGATTTTCCCCTTAGCCGCTACCATATCAAGGACATTAGCCGCTAAAATCTCCTCAGTAGCTGCCAATAAGTGATCAGCCATGGCTAGCAAGGCTTGATTTTTTACTGTCTCACTAGCAGTATTGATGGTTTTTTTAACTGCCTGTACCTGTTCAAATTGTTCTTGTGTACTTACCATAGTTTACCTCTAAAATTCTGTAAAGAGTAGTTGGATTTCAGGAGTGATAGAAATCCAGTCATCACGATGAATCAGGACTCCCTTGGCTTTTTGAGAACGAAGGACATCTTTGAGCCCCGATGCACCTAGTTGCACTCTACCTTTTCCAAGTGATTTTCCAGTTTCCTTATCAAATACCGCTACAATATCACCATAAGAAAAATTGCTCTCAACATCTACAACCCCTGATAAAAGGAGACTCTTTCCATGTTGAGAGAGGGCTTCTGCCGCCCCTTTATCAACCCAAATTGCTCCCTGACTTTTGGCATAAAAGGCTAGCCATTGTTTCTGGGTACGAAGTCCCTTTTCCTGTGCAACAAAGAAAGAACCATCAAGAGTTTCTTCAGCTGCTTCAATTAGAGCATCAGGTTTCAAGGAAGAACAGATATATACGGGAACACCTGACTCAGTTGCAATGGTAGCAGCTTTTATTTTCGTCAACATACCACCTGTTCCATTTGAAGATCCAGCACCACCAGCCATATCTATAATCTCTCGATTGATGGTCTCAATTCTCTCCAGACGTTTAGCTCTTGGATCCGAGTTAGGATTACCAGTATAAAGACCGTCTACATCTGTTAAGAGGACCAAAAGATCTGCCTGCACCATTGCTGCAACCTGGGCACTAAGTGTATCATTATCTCCGACCTTGAGCTCATCAATAACGACACTGTCATTTTCATTGATAATAGGAATCGCGCCACGATTGAGAAGAACAGATAAAGCTTGATGGGCATTTTTATAACGTCGCTTATCGACAAAATCATCCTGAGTTAGCAAGATTTGCGCTGAAACAATCTGTCTTAAGAGCAAATTTGTTGTATATTCTTCCAGAAGCAATCCTTGACCAACCGCCGCTGAAGCTTGCTTATCCGCAATCTTGGTCGGTCGTTTTTTAAATCCTAAGGCTCCAAAACCTGCTGCAACAGCCCCAGAAGACACCAAAATCAGCTCATGACCTGCTTCATGCAGCATTGCAAGCTGTTGTGTGATTGCTTTTACTTTACTGCGAGATAAACTTCCATCCTTATGTGTCAGGGATGAAGTTCCCACTTTAAATACGATACGCTTGTACTTCATATTTTTCTCCAAATTTAATATTTAACCATTTTACCATGATTTTATGAAATTGTAAAAAAGGAACTCACTCACTTATGATCGCAAAAAAAGAACCTTGCATAGCAAGATTCTTTTAGTGTCTGACTTAAATAATTGTTCTTCTGGGAACTAAATCGAATTAAGCTTCGATTTCTGTAACCATACCTGAACCAACAGTACGTCCACCCTCACGGATAGAGAATGTAGTACCTTGTTCTACGGCGATTGGGTGGATCAACTCAACGTCGATTGTCACGTTATCACCTGGCATTACCATTTCAGTACCTGCTGGAAGTTCGATTGAACCTGTAACGTCAGTAGTACGGAAGTAGAATTGTGGACGGTAGTTGTTGAAGAATGGAGTGTGACGTCCACCTTCTTCTTTAGTAAGGATGTAAACTTCACCTTTGAATTTAGTGTGTGGGTTGATTGAACCTGGTTTAGCGATAACTTGTCCACGTTCGATTTCGTCACGTTGAACACCACGAAGAAGGACACCTACGTTATCTCCTGCAAGACCTTCGTCAAGTTGTTTACGGAACATTTCAACACCAGTAACAACTGCTTTTTTAGTTTCTTCTTTGATACCAACGATTTCGATTTCGTCGTTGACACGAACAGTACCACGGTCGATACGTCCTGAAGCAACTGTACCACGTCCAGTGATTGAGAATACGTCTTCGACTGGAAGAAGCAATGGTTTGTCAGTGTCACGTTCTGGTTCTGGAATGTACTCATCAACAGTGTTCATCAATTCCATGATGATGTCTTCGTATTTAGAGTCACCTTCAAGAGCTTTAAGAGCTGAACCTTGGATAACTGGAAGATCGTCACCTGGGAAGTCGTATTCTGAAAGAAGGTCACGGATTTCCATTTCAACCAATTCAAGCAATTCTTCGTCGTCAACCAAGTCGATCTTGTTCATGAAGACGATAAGGTGTTTAACACCAACCTGACGTGAAAGAAGGATGTGCTCACGAGTTTGTGGCATTGGTCCGTCAGTTGAAGCTACTACAAGGATAGCTCCGTCCATTTGAGCGGCACCGGTGATCATGTTTTTAACGTAGTCCGCGTGTCCTGGAGCGTCGATGTGAGCGTAGTGACGTTTTTCAGTTTCGTACTCAACGTGCGCAGTGTTGATTGTGATACCGCGTTCGCGTTCTTCTGGAGCAGCATCGATAGACGCATAGTCTTTAGGTTGGTTAACTGCTGAAGGCAAGCGACGTGCCAAAACAGTTGTGATAGCTGCAGTTAGGGTAGTTTTACCGTGGTCAACGTGTCCGATAGTACCAATGTTAACGTGTGGTTTACTACGATCGTATTTTTCTTTTGCCATTTGAGTAAAAGCCTCCAATAAAATATATTTTATAGATAGACAGTAGGCAATACAGTCTAACTTTCCTTACTATTTTATCAAATTTCAGCTAAATTGCAAGTGTTTTACAAAGTTTTTGTGAATTATTCTTATTCTCGCTCTACTTCCTCTACCAATTTATTTAAAATATCTATAAATAGGCTTATTTCAGCAAAAGGCGATAGACCATCAATCGATAACCCAAGTCTGAAATTCCTATTTCCAGCCCCGAAAGACTTCAATCATTCAGTTGTTTGTAAAGAGTTGTGTATTGAAAAAATTAAAGTTTCATCATAAGAGATTAGAAAGTTTTAAAACCAATAAAAAGTTGATCAAATACAGCACCAAAGATACTATAATCAAAAAAAGGTCGGGAGCTTTTATCCCGACATCTTTATTCTGATAGATGTTTCTTAACTTCTTGTGCTTCCTTATGATTTTCATACAGTCGCGCTAAGAATTTAGCAATCTCTTTTAAAATGGAATAGGTAGGAACAGCAACAATCATACCTACGACACCATAGATATTACTTGACAACAATAATAGCACGAGAATTGTAATCGGATGAACTTTCATGACTCCACCAACAATACGAGGGTATAGGATATTCCCATCTACTTGTTGGACAATCAGCATATAGATAACTGCTATAATCATCTTTTGAGGATCCGTAAACAGATTTGAAATAATCATCGGAATTAGTCCAATACTCGGTCCAATATAAGGAATCAAATTTGCTAAACCTGAGAAAATAGCAAATACTAATGCATATTTTAAGCCAATCACACTATAACCGATAAAAGCTAAACATCCAATAATAACTGCATCTATAGACACTCCACTAATGTAACGAGAAATAGTTGTATTTAGGTTTGTCAATAAACCAGATATGTTCAATTTATCTCGTTTTAATACAGTTCTTTCTAGCATGGGTAAAAATTTATGCCCATCAAGTAGGAAGTAAATCAAGAAAACTGGTGTCATGATGATAATCAATACAGTACTTACGAGTGCAGATAGAACACTTCCAACACTATTTGTCACACTGTTTAAGATATTTTGCAAAATATCAACATAAGAGAGATTCAGTTGCTGAATAGTTTGTTGGATATCTAAATTTTGCAGAGCTGGATGTTTTGATAACTCAATGACTAAATCTTGAAGACGACCATAAATGTTTTGACTCGAGTAGATTAGGCTACTCAACTGATTAATCAAAATCGGCAGCAGATAGACAAAACTAAGTACGATTGCACAAATTAAGGCACAAAGGGTTAACAAAATCCCAATAATTCGATTAATCTTGCACTTCTTCTCAAGAAAAATAACGATTGGATTTGTAATGTAATACAAAAATCCTCCCAATAAAAAAGGGATCATAATTGTATTCAGCACGCTTACAAAGGGTGTGATAATAGCACCCATTTCTCTCCAGAGATAAAAAATTAAGGTTATTAATAGGATTTCAGTTGTCCAGAAGAATAGTTTGTTTCTCCGAAACATAGGCCACCTCCTCTTTTCCCTATTTTACCATATTTCAAAAAAGATTGATAACTTTCATCACAAAAACAAGAATATCTTTTGTCTTTGTGATAGAATAAAGTTACTATGAAGAAATTATTTTTAACCTTATTAACCCTCTTTTCATTTGCTTCAGCAACAACTGTTGCTGCCCAAGATTTTGATGTAGCAGCAAAACATGCCATTGCTGTTGAAGCTAATAGCGGTAAGATTTTATACGAAAAAGATGCTACTCAACCTGTTGAAATTGCTTCTATTAGCAAATTGCTTACCGTATATCTCGTTTACGAAGCCTTGGAACAGGGGAAAATCTCTCTTTCTACTCCTGTAGAAATTTCTGATTACCCCTACCAGTTGACAACTAATTCTGCGGCTAGTAATGTGCCCATGGAAGCTAGAAATTACACTGTTGAAGAGTTATTAGAAGCTACTTTAGTATCTAGTGCGAACAGTGCTGCTATCGCTTTAGCTGAAAAAATTGCCGGTTCTGAGAAGGACTTTGTAGATATGATGAAGGCCAAACTACAAGAATGGGGAATTCAAGATGCTACACTCGTCAACACAACTGGGCTCAATAATGAAACTCTTGGCACTAATATCTATCCTGGTTCAAAGAAAGATGATGAAAATAAATTGAGCGCTTATGATGTTGCTGTCGTTGCTCGCAACCTAATCCTCAAGTATCCTCAAGTTTTAGAAATCACCAAGAAACCTTCTTCTACTTTTGCAGGGATGACAATTCATTCTACCAACTATATGTTAGAAGGAATGCCTGCCTATCGTGGTGGTGTTGATGGACTTAAAACTGGTACGACTGATAAAGCTGGGGCATCCTTTGTAGGTACGACTGTAGAAAAAGGAATGCGTATTATCACTGTTGTCTTAAACGCTGACAACCAAGATACTAATCCATATGCACGCTTCACAGCTACTTCTTCTATTTTAGATTACATCTCATCAAACTTTTCTCTACAGACAATCGTCAAGCAAGGAGAAAGTTATGAAGATAGTAAATCACCTGTATTAGATGGGAAGGAAGATACTGTTACGGCTGTTGCAAAAGAAGATATCAAAATCGTTCAACGTCTTGGTAGTCGTACACAATCAACTATTACTTACACAGCGGACACGACTGAACACACTGCTCCACTAGAGGCAGGAACTGTCGTTGGACATTTGACTTATGAAGACAAGGATCTAGTTGGTCAAGGATACATTACAACTGACAAACCGAGTTTTGAGATGGTCGCAGAAAAAAATGTCGAAAAAGCCTTCTTCTTAAAAGTTTGGTGGAATCGCTTCGTTCGTTTTGTGAACGAGAAGTTATAAAAAAATCGAAAAATCGCGAATTTCGCGATTTTTTTCTTTATTCATTTTCAGCTACAGTCGAATGGTTATATCCATAAACAAAGTAAATAATGACTCCTATTAATAAAGCTAGTCCAAATGCCATCCATGTTTCTAGGGTATACTGAAGCATGAATGAGAGGCAAATCAGAATAGACAAGATTGGTAAAAAAGGTACCAGGGGAGTTTTAAATTCTCCCTCTTTGGGCATACCCTTTTCTTTTCTCAGTTTGATAATACCGTAGGCTAGGAGAATAAGATAGGCTAAAGTACAGATATTGAGAAAGGCTGCGATACTTGCCAAAGGGAAGATACCCGCTGCAATCGCTGAAACTCCACCTGTTAAAATGGTTGCATTCTTTGGAACGCGACTAGTCTTGGTTACTTGTTTGAAGCTTTGAGGCAGTAGTCCATCGCGGGCCAAGCTATAAATCATTCGTGACAAGGCATAGGTCATGGAAATACATACCGTAATCAAGGTAAAAATCGCAACGAGTGAAACATAATTAGCTGCCCAACCAATACCAATACTTCTCAGAGCAAAAGCCACTGCATCATCAACATTGAGCTTGCTATAGTGAACGATACCTGTCAATATCAAAGTAACCAAGGCATACAGAATGGTTACAATGGTTAAGGATAAAACAATCCCACGTGGAATATTCTTTTGTGGACTTTGAATTTCATCAACTGCCATAGAAATGGACTCAAAACCTAAGAATCCAAAGAACATAAGTGAAGCACCTGCCATAATTCCAGTGCTTCCTCCATAAATCTGACCAAAACCAAATGGTGCAAAATCTGACCAATTTTCAGGTTTAATGTACCAAATACCAACTAGGATAAATAAGGCAAGAGCAGAAAATTTTAAAACAACGAGAATAGAATTAAAACGAAGAGCTGCTTTCGAATTTAAAAGTACAACACCTGTAACAAGTAGAATTACTAAAATTGGTAAAAAATCAATATAAGTACCATGTTCAGGATTAAAAGTTCCATTCAAGACTTGTGGCAAGGAAATTCCATAATGGCTAAGCAACCCCTTAAAATAGGCCGCCCAACCTGAAGCGACACCAGAAACAGCTGTCATAAATTCCATAATGGTTAACCAACCAGCTATCCAGGCTGGGAATTCACCCAAAATTGCATATAAATAACTATAGGCTCCACCCGTTGCAGGAACACGAGAAGCAAATTCTGCAAAAAAGAGTGCAGATAAGGATACGCAGATAGCAGAAATTACAATCGATACCACAAGGGCAGGTCCTGCTAATGTTGCTGCAGCAGTTCCTGTAATGGTGAAAATTCCCGTTCCTACCATAGCACCAATTCCCAAAAGAATTAAATCCCATAGTTTTAAATGGCGATGCATTTCTGTCTTACCTAGACTAACGTCTTTGGTTCTAAAAATATTCATCATTCATCTCCCAATTTATAAGATTGTATTATTTTATCATATATAAGGATTTTTGTGAATATTTATTAACATTTTTCATCAAAAAAACTGAGAGTGGGACAGAAATCGGTAATTCGTTAGAATTCGATTTCGTCGTCCCACCTCCGCACAGTTGAGTAGGGCTGTAAAAGCTGATGAAATCAGCGTAGTAGAGCCCACTCAACCACTGCGTCTTGCTCGACAATCCAAAGACAATTGAGAGGCTAGGACTTTTGTCCCAGCCTCAGTTTCTGTTCATAAAGTTTATCCGACTGATCCTTCCATTTCGTAGCTAATCAAGCGGTTGAGCTCAACTGCGTATTCCATTGGAAGTTCTTTAGTAAAGGGTTCGACAAATCCCATGACAATCATCTCTGTTGCCTCAGATTCTGACAATCCACGGCTCATGAGATAATAGAGTTGTTCTTCAGAAATCTTAGAAACCTTGGCTTCGTGTTCCAAAGCAACTTGCGAGTTATGGATTTCATTAAACGGAATAGTATCTGATGCTGACAAGTCATCCATGATAATGGTATCACACTCGATGTGAGAAACAGATTTCTTAGAGTTTTTGTTAAAGGTTACCTGTCCACGGTAGTCAACCTTACCTCCGCCTTTGGCAATAGACTTAGATACGATAGATGAACTAGTATGTGGAGCATTGTGGATCATCTTAGCACCAGTGTCCTGATGCTGTCCAGCATTAGCAAAGGCGATAGAAAGCATGGTACCACGCGCTCCTTCTCCATCTAAGTATACAGATGGATATTTCATAGTCGTTTTAGCACCCAAGTTCCCATCAATCCACTCAACAGTCGCGTCTTTTTGAGCCTTAGCACGTTTTGTAACCAAGTTATAGACGTTATCAGACCAGTTTTGGATGGTTGTATAACGCATATAAGCTCCGTCCAAAGCAAAGATTTCTACAATGGCTGCGTGCAAGCTGTTGCTTGAATAAGTTGGAGCTGTACATCCTTCTACGTAGTGGACACTTGCTCCCTCATCAACGATAATCAAGGTACGTTCAAACTGACCAGTATTTTCGTTGTTGATACGGAAATAAGTTTGAAGCGGAATATCTACCTTGACACCTTTTGGTACATAGATAAAGGTTCCACCCGACCACACTGCTGAATTGAGGGCAGCTAACTTGTTATCTGTTGGCGGTACCAACTTAGCGAAGTATTGTTTAAACAAGTCTGGGTATTCCTTGAGGGCAGAATCCGTATCTGTAAAGATGATACCTAACTTCTCAAATTCTTCCTTCATGTTGTGGTAAACCACTTCTGACTCATACTGGGCAGAAGCTCCAGCTAGATAGGCACGCTCAGCTTCTGGAATCCCAATACGTTCAAAGGTTTCTTTAATCTTTTCAGGTACATCATTCCAAGAACGTGCTGGTTTATCAGAAGGTTTTTGGTAGTAGATCAAGTCATCAAAGTCAATCTCTGACAAGTCTGCTCCCCAGGTTTGCATGGGCATTTTTTTGAAGGTTTCATAAGATTTCAAACGGAATTCTAACATCCACTCAGGTTCACCCTTGGCAGCAGATAATTCACGAATAACACCTTCGTTGAGTCCTTTTCCTGTCGATAGGACAGGCTCTACATCATCATGGAAACCAAATTTATATTCACCAAGATCAATTGGTTTTGGTTCTACTCTTTCTTCAGCCATAATATCCTTTCTTTCATTCTTCATTTCTAATATTTCATAAGACAAAAGAAGCTTGTCTTATTTGTTTTCTTGATGTTCGATTGTTTTCTTAAGGGCGTTCCAAGCTAGGGTTGCACATTTGATTCGTTGCGGAAATTTGGCAACTCCTGACAAGAAGGCTGCGTCTCCAAGCTCGTCTTGACGTTCATCTTTTTGCCCTTGGACCATTTCAGAAAAAATGGTTGCAAGTTCTAAAATTTCTTGCTTGGTCTTCCCTAAAACTGCATCCGTCATCATACTAGCAGAGGCCGTTGAAATGGTACAGCCTGAGTTTAGAAAAGCGATATCCTCCAAACGATCATCTGCATCAAACTTGACAGAGAGATTGATGACATCCCCACAGGTTGGATTGTTGAGACTGATTTGTTCAGCGTCTTCTAACTTCCCTTGGTGATGTGGATTTTTCGAATGGTCCGCTACCACTGCCATATAAAGGCTATCTAGTTTAGAAAGTGCCATTGAAAAACTCCTTTGTTTTTTGTAAGGCATCGACTAGCTTGTCGCAATCTGCCTTGGTATTGTAGATATAAAAACTTGCACGAGCTGTCGCTGGGACATCCAAATACTGGAGCAAGGGTTGAGCGCAATGGTGACCTGCTCGAACAGCCACTCCTTCATAATCCAAAGCAGTCGCAAGATCGTGCGGATGAAGGTCACCTAGGTTAAAGGCAATGACACCTGACCGTTGAGCCAAGTCCTGTGAACCATAAATGGTCAATCCTTCAATTGCCTGTAATTTCGGAAAGACATAGGCAATCAATTCCTGTTCATGGGTTTCAATGGCATCCATGCCAATGTTTTCAAGATAATCCACTGCAGCTGCAAGTCCGATAGCACCAGCCATATTTGGAGTTCCTGCCTCGAATTTCCAAGGGAGTTCCTTCCAGCTAGCAGATTGCTCGTAGACAAAATCAATCATCTCCCCACCGAACTCGACAGGTGACATTTGCTCCAGATACTTCTCTTTACCGTAAAGGACACCAATACCAGTTGGACCAGCCATCTTGTGACCTGAAAAGGCAAAGAAGTCCACATCCAAATCCTGGACATCAATCTTCATATGAGGCGTAGATTGAGCACCATCTACCACCATGATGGCTCCAACTTGGTGAGCCATTTGTGTGATTTCTTTAATAGGATTAACCACTCCAAGAACGTTTGATGCGTGAGCTAGTGAAACAAATTTAACTTTGTCAGTCAATTTAGAACGCAAGTCATTCATATCCAGAGCTCCATCTTTGAGATAGACATAAACAAGCTCTGCCCCAGTCTTTCGGCAAGCTTCCTGCCATGGAATAATATTGGAATGGTGTTCCATGACTGAAATCAAGACCTGGTCTCCCTCAGTCAAGATTTCTTCAGAAAAACGCGCCACCCAGTTAAGACTGGTTGTTGTTCCTCTGGTAAAGAGTACTTCCTTTGTCGAACCTGCGTTGATGAACTTGCGAATGGTTTCACGAGCAGCTTCATAAGATGCTGTTGCACGCTCTGCCAAGGTATGAACACCTCGGTGGACATTGGCATTGTCCTGTTCATAGTAGCGGTTAATGGCTTCCAGAACAGCTAGTGGTTTTTGTGTCGTCGCAGCATTATCCAAATAAACCAGAGGTTCGTCATTGACAATCTGGTCTAAAATCGGAAAATCCTTGCGTATAGCTTCTGCATCTAACATAGGCTTCCCCTTAGCGTTTTGACAATTTTTCTTCGATCGTCGCAATCATTTCATCACGAACTTCCTTGACTGGAATCTCAACGATAACGGAGCCAAGGAAACCACGAACAACCAAACGTTCTGCAGTGGCTTTGTCCAGTCCACGGCTCATAAGGTAGTACATATCTTCTGGATCTACTTGACCAATAGAAGCCGCGTGACCCGCAGTGACATCATTTTCATCAATCAAAAGAATTGGGTTAGCATCTGAACGAGCCTGGTCTGAAAGCATGAGAACACGGCTTTCTTGTTGGGCATCTGCTCCCTTAGCACCCTTAATAATGTGTCCAATACCGTTGAAGGTCAAAGTTGCTTTTTCAAGAATAACCCCATGTTGAAGGATATTACCGATAGAGTTGCAACCATAGTTAGTTACTCGGGTATCAATCCCTTGTACCTGACGGCCACTTGAAAGAGCTACGACCTTGAGGTCTGCATGGCTACCATTTCCAAATAGGTCACTATCAAAGTCAGCAACAACATTTCCTTCGTTCATGACACCGATAGCCCAGTCAATACTTGCATCGTTACCTAATTTACCTCGGCGGCTAATGTAGGCAGTGACATTCTCACCAAGACGATCAATTGCAGCAAATTTCACTTGAGCACCAGAACGTGCAATCACTTCAACAGTGATATTAGCAGTGGCCTTAGCACTACCCTCACCGCGTGATTCTAAACGTTCGAGGTAGCTGATTTTAGAGTTTTTACCTGCAATGATCAGAATGTGCTTGTTAAATGGCACATCGCTATCGCTGTCTTGGTAGAAAATTCCTTCAATTGGTTCAGCAATTTCCACGTTATCAGGAATGTAGAGAACAGCACCACTATTGAAATAAGCTGTGTGGTAGGCCGCCAACTTATCATCGTCATACTTAACAGATGACATGAAGAATTCTTCGATCAGCTCTGGAATTTCTTCTAAAGCTGAATGAAAGTCTGTGAAGACAACGCCCTGTTCAGCCAACTCAACTGGAATTTGCTCAAAAACAGTTTGAGTTCCAACTTGCACCAACTTTAAATGATTATCTAAAGCTGTGAAGTCAGGAACATTTTCTGAGGGTTCGCTTTCTGTGATAGTTCCGTCACCAAGATTCCAACGGTGAAATTTGACACGCTCAATGACTGGTAATTCTAGGCTCTCAATTTTGTCAAAAGCTTTTTGACGGAGTTCAGACAACCAGCTTGGTTCAGCGTGCATTTCTGAAAAAAGTTTAATAGTTTCTTTAGTCATTTACTTCTCCTAAAAGATACGAGGGAATTACAATTCTTCCTTGTAGTCATAGCCAAGTTCTTCAGCTAATTTTGCGTATCCTTCACGTTCCAAACGTGCCGCCAATTCTGGACCACCAGAAAGAACAACACGACCTTCCATCATAACGTGTACCACATCTGGTGTGATATAGTTCAAAAGACGTTGGTAGTGAGTAATAATCATGGCACCGAAGCCTTCACCACGCATAGCATTCACACCTTTAGAAACAACTTTAAGGGCATCAATATCAAGACCAGAGTCAATCTCATCCAAAAGTGCAAATGTTGGTTCCAACATCAAGAGTTGAAGAATTTCATTACGTTTTTTCTCACCACCAGAGAAGCCTTCGTTGAGGTAACGCTCAGCCATTTCTTCTTTCATGTTGAGCAATTCCATCTTCTCGTCTAGTTTAGTAATAAACTCACGAACTGAAATCTTTTCATCATCTTCTTTACCAGCATTCATGGCTGCACGAAGAAACTCAGCGTTAGTAATTCCAGGAATTTCTGATGGGTATTGCATAGCAAGGAAAAGTCCCATACGCGCACGCTCATCCACTTCCAATTCAAGGATGTTTACACCGTCAAACAAGACTTCACCTTTAGTGACTTCATAGTTTGGGTTCCCCATAATAGCAGCTGAAAGAGTAGACTTACCGGTACCATTTGGTCCCATGATAGCTGCAATTTCTCCTGTTTTAAGAGTCAGATTGACCCCTTTTAAAATTTCTTTTCCTTCAATCTCAACGTGAAGATTTTTGATCTCTAATACTGACATGATAGTTCCTTTCTTTTTCAATCCGTTTTACCATTTTTGCTAGAAAATTGTCCTTATTTTTCTAGTAAAAAACGATAAAATGTCAATAAATATACTTTAATAGTATAACAAAAAAAAGCCTAAAAGGCTTTAATTTTGTCTAGAAGCTGAGGGTTACTTCTTTCCTCGAAAATGGTCATCAATAGCGTTAACAATTTTACCCATAATATAGCTGACTCTAAAATTTCTTAGGATTAAAATAGCCCAAAGCAAGGCCATAATATACCGTTGGTCCATGATGGATTCATTAAGGAAATAGGTCTCAGCAGCAGTAAATAAGGCCATGATTATAAATTGTTGTCTGTTCATCGTATTATGTCACAATATCCTTTTAATCTTCTTCTATGGTCACTTTATCCGCTAGAAATTCAAATCCTTGAGGAAGGACAGATTCTTCCACTTCTTCCTTAACTGGTTGACCTTGTGACGATTTAGCCTTAGCTGAGAAATCAGCCCTGACTTCTTTCCATTCTTCCATGGAAATAGCAAGTATCTCTGGTGAAAATCCCGCTGCTTGACTAAGGATATTGCCAAACATGGTGTTCAGATTATCACGTTTCATGGTCTGCCCGGCATTGAAGTTAGATTCAAATGCAAGAATCGCATGATGCTCATTTGCCGCAACAGGTTGAGAACCGACTAAAAGCGCCTTATCTGGACCTGACAAGCTTTCAATAACTTCTCCCCAAGCATTTTGGAGACGGATTAGATTTTGACGGGCTAAATCAGGATTTTCAACAGCTTCTTGAAGAATAGACTGAACCTTATTGCGATCTACGCGATAAATTGACTTGCTGTTAACTGGGCGACTTGGCGTTGGTGTGGTCTGTTTGGGACTTGTGTTAACATTTGCCAGAGCCTGTTTCAATCGCGCAACTTCTTCTCTAAGAGAAGATATTTCCTCAGCCACATCACCTGAAAGTCCTGGTTGGGAATCAAGTTCTGTCAAACGAATGGTCATCATTTCAGCATAAATCTTAGGCTGTAAGCTAGCCTTGATATCAGCTAAACTACTTGTTGCAATTCCAATCATCTCGAACAAAACAGCCTGTGAAAGACCTAGGTTATCCTTAAAGAGATCACTATAGTGAGTATTCTCCCCACCAGTTTGGACAATCAAAATATCTCGCAAGTATTGCAACAAATCTGTTACAAATCGTGTCATGCTTTTTCCGTTATCAAAAATCAAATTTAGATTTTCCAAAGCACGAGTCACATCTTTTTGTGCCAAGGCAGCCACATAATTATCCAAAGCACTTAAACTAATAGTCCCAGTAATTTCCTCAGAAACTGCTGTTGTTAATCTAGCATCTTGAGTCAAACTCAATGCTTGGTCTAAAATGGACAAAGCATCCCGCATACCACCTTCGGCTCGACGAGCAATAATCTCGACAGCTTCAGACTCATAAGCAATCCCTTCCTTCTCTAAAATATGGAAAATATGATCTCGAATATCCTGAGTTCTAATAGATTTGAACTCGAAGCGTTGAACACGAGACAAAATGGTTGCAGGAATCTTATGAAGCTCTGTTGTTGCTAGAATAAAAACAACATTAGGAGTTGGTTCTTCAAGAGTTTTCAAAAGGGCATTGAAGGCTCCTGTTGAAAGCATATGAACCTCATCAATGATATAGACCTTATACTGAGCTATACTTGGAGCATAGGTTGATTTATCACGGATATCACGAATTTCATCCACCCCATTGTTAGATGCCGCGTCCATTTCGATAACGTCTTCCAAGCTACCGTCTGTTACAGCTTGACAGATATAACAGTTATTGCAAGGTTCTCCTCCCTCTTGATTAGGGCAGTTCATAGCCTTGGCAAAAATTTTGGCTACACTGGTTTTTCCAGTTCCACGAGGCCCTGAAAATAGATAGGCATGGCTAATCTTTTCCTGCTCTACGGCTTGTTTCAGAGTTTTTGCAACAATTTCCTGGCCTACTAACTGTGAAAATGTTTGACTTCTATATTTTCGATAAAGGGCCTGATACATTACGCTTTCTCCTCAAACATTGAAAAATTCCATTCGGTTTTCTCTAATAAAATAGCAACAAACTCTTCAAGATATTTCTGATCCAAGTCATCATAATCATCAACAAGAGATGAATCTAAATCTAGAACGCCCAGAAGACGTCCCTCTCTAACCATCGGCACAACAATTTCACTACGAGCACTACTATCACAAGAAATATAGTTTGGGTAGGTTTTAACATCACCAACAATCACTGTTTGTCGGCTAGCTGCCGATTCGCCACAAACACCTTTTCCAAGAGCGATTCGTACACATGAAACTCCACCTTGAAAGGGTCCCAAGATCAGTTCATTCCCATCAAATAGGTAGAAACCTGCAAAAACAGTATTGGGAAAGCTTGTTTTTAGCAGAGCACTGGCATTTGATAGATTAGCCAACACATTGGGCTCTCCTTCTAAAAGATAAGAGAGCTGTTCATTTATTGTTTGATAAAGTGATTCTTTTTCTGAATATAACATAAAACCATTATATCAAAAAATGCTAGTAGAAAAAAGAAAAATCCCTTGTTTTAAAAACAAAGGATTTTATTCAAATTCGAATGGATTAAAGTTCGATGTCTCCGAACAAGTCAGCCATTGAGAATCCTGTTTGAGTTTCAGGAAGTTCAAAATCACGTTTTTCTTGACGTTTTGGACGACGTGGACGTGGAGCGCGTTTTTCTTCTTTTTGTCCTTCTTCTTGAGCTGGACGTTCTTCAAGAGCTTTGATAGAAAGAGATACACGTTCTGCATCAGCGTTAACTTCAAGAACTTTAACAGTAACTTCTTGACCAACTTTAAGAGCTTCTTTTGGATTTTCAATACGTTTGTGTGAAATTTGTGATACGTGAACAAGTCCATCGATACCTGGCAATACTTCAACAAATGCACCGAAGTCAGTCAAACGTTTAACTGTACCTTCTACAACATCACCTTTAGCCAATTTTTGCTCAACGCCATCCCATGGTCCAGGTGTTGTAGCTTTAAGTGAAAGTGATACACGTCCTTCTTCTTCGTTAAGATCAAGGATTTTCACTTCAACTTCTTCACCAACAGTTACAACTGATTTTGGTGAAACGTTACGTTCGTGTGACAATTCAGTCAAGTGAACCAATCCGTCAACACCACCAAGGTCGATGAAAGCACCGAAGCTTGTGATACGTGCAACTTTACCAGTTACAACATCACCAACAGCCAATTTACCGAATACTTCAGCACGAGCTGCTGCAGTAGCTGCTTCTACAACTTCACGACGTGAAAGGATGAAGCGGTTTTCTTTAGGATCAACTTCTTTGATTTTAGCATCAAACTCTTGACCTACAAAACGCTCAGTGTTACGTACAAAACGAGTATCCAACATTGAAGCTGGGATAAATCCACGCACACCCTCAAATTCTACTGAAAGTCCACCCTTAACAGCGCGAGTTCCTTTAACTGTAACAACTTCTTCTTCACGTCCTACAAGTTTGTCCCATGCTTTGCGAGCTTCAAGGCGTTTTTTAGATACAAGGTATGTTACTGTATCAGTATCTTTACCAACTACTTGACGAAGTACAAGAACATCCAATACTTCACCTACTTTTACAAAGTCATTGATATCTGCATCGCGATCGTTTGTCAATTCGCGAAGAGTCAAGACACCTTCAACACCAGTTCCAGAGATTGCAACATTAGCTTGAGTAGCATCAACTGTCAATACTTCAGCACTAACAACATCACCTGGCTCAACTTGGCTAACGCTATTTAGCAAATCTTCAAATTCGTTCATCTAAAAAATCCTCCAACAATCAAGTTTTTCTTAAACTTGACATACTTATAATTTTTTCCTAAGCACCCGCAAAGACATGTTATATCGTTCACGTCCTTCAATTATAAAATAAAAATACCCTAAGATATTTTTCTTTTTATCTTGAATTTATTACCTAAGAACTGGGGTAGCTGGATTCGAACCAACGCA
>NZ_KV795027.1:75552-133375 GCF_001808865.1 Streptococcus sp. HMSC061D10
TACAGTCCGCCGCGTTTAGCCTCTTCGCTATCTCTCCAATGTTCAACAAAAACTATTATATCATGAAAATTTACAAAAAACAAGCTTTATTTTGCTAAATTATAGTTTTCAATCAAAATTTCCACAGCTTTTTCAAGTTTTTTATAAAAACTATCGACATTTCCATTCTTTATGATTGCGAATTGATTATCTAGTTCAGCAATTTCACCGATAATCTTTTTCCCAATGGTTAATGTGTAGCCTTCAAACTTTTCCTGACCAACTAAAACAGTTGCGTCTGTTAATTGAATTTCAATTTTTTTATCTTTTTTACTCATACCATACCTCTTTTCACTCTTCCTATTGTACAAGAAATTTAAAAAACTGGCAAGAAAAAACTCTTTATAAGGGCAGCCTTGATAAAGAGTTTTTGTGAGAGAATCTATTTTTTTAATCTAGGGAAGACTCATTGTTAGTGGGTTGTCCCACCCACTAATTTTATGTCCTTATCTTTATAATCTACGATAGCACCAATTGCAGCTTCGATACCTCTGACGATATCAGTTAAATTCATAGATGCTGTATTAGGCTTATTTACCACTTGTTCTGTCATATAAGGAATATGCATAAATCCTGCTCTCATATTGGGAAACTTTTTATCCGCTAAATAGAGAGCCTGATACATCAAATGATTGCAAACAAAGGTTCCTGCTGTATTGGACACTGTAGCTGGTAACCCTTCCTCCTTTATCGCTTGTACCATTGCTTTGATTGGTAGAGTGCTGAAATAAGCTGCTTGACCGTCTAGGCGAATAGGAGTATCAATCGGCTGATTCCCTTGGTTATCTGGAATTCTAGCATCATCTTGATTGATGGCAACTCGCTCAGGAGTTAGACTAGCTCTTCCTCCTGCCTGTCCGATGCAAAGCACAGCATCTGGATGGTATCGATTTATTTCTGCTTCTAAAACCTCTGCTGATTGATAAAAGACCGTTGGGATTGCTACCCAATGAACCTCTGCGCCATGAATCTCTGACGGTAATGATTTAACAGCTTCCAAGGCTGGATTGACCTTTTCACCACCGAAAGGATCAAAACCTGTAACTAATATTTTCATTTTATTTCCTTTGCTAAAATGCCAAAAAGTACATCAAAAATACATGGATGATAATCATGACAATAGCTACTCCTACCTGCGCTTTAATAACCCCATTTGAATCTTTCATATCCAGGAGAGCTGCCGGTAAAGCATTAAAGTTAGCCGCCATTGGAGTCAATAAGGTTCCACAGCAACCTGCCGTCATTGCTAGAGCTGCAGCCACGATTGGATCAGCTCCCAAGGCAAATACAAAGGGAACACCAATTCCAGCAGTAATAACCGTGAAGGCAGCAAATGCATTCCCCATTATCATGGAGAATAGAACCATCCCAAGGACATAAGCCACTACACCCATAAAACGACTACCCGAAGGAACTAAACCGCTTATTAAATGCGAAATCAAGTCTCCAACGCCTGCAACGGTAAAAATTGCTCCCAAAGCCCCTAAAAGTTGAGGCACAATCCCACTAGTTGAGACTTGCTGAACCATGCGATTATTTTCTGCTAACAAGCTTTTAGGAGAATTCTTAGTAATCAATAAAAGAGAGATGGTTGCAAAAAATGCTGCAAGGCTGATAGCAATCTTACTAAACTCAGGGATCATTTTTGCTAATACCAAAGCAATCAAAGCCATTAACATGACCGGAATAAAAATTTTATTCTTTAGTCGTTTAGCTTCAATGTTTGCCTTGACTTCATCCAGAGACGGTAAGGTTCCGATACGAACCTGTTTAAAGAGAGTTAGCAGGGCTAATAGCACTACGATAACTCCAATACAGATAGAAGGTAGATAAGAGCCACCGATAAAACTGATGCCCAATAAAGCCCAAAACCCAGCTGTTCCAAAGCGAACTGGGTTTGTTTTATCTTTATAGCTACAATAAGCCGTATGAAGGAATTGACAACCAATCACAATATAGGTTAACTCTAATAACTGTCTTGCTAGATTGGTCATTCTTCTTTTCCTTTACTAATCTTATTCGCTAGCAGTTTTCTATCAAATAAGTAATTGTAAATCCCTACCACAAGTAGGGCAACTCCTGCAACAATAAGAGAAGCCGAAGCAATGCCTGCATAATTACTTTCATAACCTAATTGGTCCAGAGTGCCCCCCACCAAGAGGACACCACCTGCACCAACGAAAGTGTTCTGAGCAAAGA
The DNA here is from genome assembly GCF_001808865.1 of Streptococcus sp. HMSC061D10. Lineage (NCBI taxonomy): Bacteria > Bacillati > Bacillota > Bacilli > Lactobacillales > Streptococcaceae > Streptococcus > Streptococcus sp. HMSC061D10. The sequence continues at coordinate 77,791 of NZ_KV795027.1, forward strand.
AATTTGCAAAATTATCATTTGCTGCAGCACGCGCTTTTAGCGCTTCGCTCTCCTGCTCCGTTAATTTTCTACATAATTGAGACTCTGCTGCTGCTTGTCCCATAGGTTGAACCAAAGGCCTTACAAACTGCGGATGTCCTCCTAGACGAATGGCAAAGAAGCTATCGAGTTCCCGAAAAAAGAAATACACTGTATAAAAACTTCCTACGGTCAGACCTTTAATCTTTTGAATCAAGTCAATCGAACGTTGCTTGAGGCCAAAAGTTTCAGATAAACCTACCAGTGGCAAGGTTACCATAAAAATCGTAAGAACTCGTTGATTACTAAATTCTTTTCCCAAAATTTCCAAGAATTCAACAAGAGAAACTCCAGAAACTAGAGCTGTAACTAAACTAGCTAAGACTACCGTTGCGATTGTATCTAACTTATAGATAAAACCAACCATAATGATAAGTATCCCTATTAGTTTAATCCATTCCATATAGGCCCCTTTATTCCAAAAGTACTAGTCTGTTTTATTTGACATGACTTTCTAGTTCTTTTTGGTATTTATTGTTTGATTCCAATTTTTCTTTTTGCCATTTTTCAAGAGCTGCTTGATATTCTTTAGCAGTTACAATCTCTTTTTGCAATTTCATTCCCTTGAAGATGTATGGATCACCCTTAATACCAACTTGTGAGTATGGTTTTGAGAAAGGAACGATGTTGCTGACAACTGGTGAACCACCTGATGAGGCTGTCGGTATCAAGAGAGAGCTATCTGTGAGCCAAGCTTGGGCTTTAGCATATTTTTCATATCTCTTATTCAAATCGTTTGTCTCAGAAACTGCATCATCTAGGAGTTTCTTATATTGGTCTAAACCAAGTTGAGCTACTACTTCCTTGTCTTTTCCTTTAGTAATACCAAGGTGTTTCATAGCAGAACCGGTCTTAGGATCCATGATATTGAGATAACTTGCTGGGTCTTGATAACTTGGAGCCCATCCAGTATTATTCAAATCATAGTCTTTTTGAGCAGGAACACGCGCTTGTGATGTAATACTTTCCTTTTCATTGTCAGTCATTTGAAGGACATCGATGACGACATTTTCAGAACCAAGAGTTGATTCGATTGATTGCTTGAAGGAATTGCTTTGCTGAACAGCAATTGTATTTGTCTGTTCAACTGGGACATCCAAGTGAATTGGGAAGGTTACACCTTTTGCTTCCAACTCTTTCTTAGCTTTTTCAAATGAAGCTTTGGCTTTGTCAGGATTGTAGATGGTATCTTTTCCGTCGACGAGCTCAACACCTTTCCATTGATCTCCATAGTTGACCAATTCTTTTTGAGCGATATCACCAAAGTTTTTGCCACCAGATTGAACGAAATTGTCTGGTACTAGGCTATTACGAATAATCTTGTCCGCACCATCTTCACCATTGAGTTGGGCAGCATAAGAATGACGGTTGAAGGCAAAGTTGATGGCTTGACGGAAGTCCTTGTTCAACATTGCTTCTTTTGTAGAAGTTTTCTGTTCTTCACTTGTTTTCGCTGTCTTATTGAAAGATTGACGGTTTACGTTAAAGGTAAAGTAGTAACTAGTTGAATCCTGTGGACTATATGTAATTTTATCCCCGTATTGTTCCAAAGTAGAAGCAAAGTTTGAGCTACTTGGGAAGAGGCGAGCTGTTGTGTAAACACCTGAAGAGAAGCTACGGATCAAGGATTCTTGGTCTGATCCATCATAGTAAGTTAATTTAACTTTCTCGATTTTAACCTTCTCTTTATCCCAATAATTTGGGTTCTTTTCATATTCGATTAAAGATTTTGAAGTCAATGTCTTCAAAATATATGGACCGTTATAAAGAATACCAGCTGGACTGACCGTTCCATAATTTTTACCAGAAGCTTTGAGGAATTCTTCATTTACTGGCAACATAGTTGCTGAAGTTACTTTGGAATTCCAGAAAGTTTCAGGTGCGTTTAGAGTGTACTCAACAGTATAATCATCCACTGCCTTAACTCCAACTGTTGAGAAATCGTTAGTCTCACCAGTCATATACTCATTCAAACCCTTAATTGAGTTTTGAATAAGAGTGACACCGTCTGATTTGCCATCAGCTACGTGTTTCAACCCTGTAACAAAATCATGCGCAGTTACTTCAGCGTATTCTTCACCTTCTGACGTGTACCATTTAACCCCTTTACGAAGTTTATAAGTATAAGTCAAACCGTCTTGTGAGACACTCCAATCCTCAGCGAGGGAAGGAATCAAATTTCCATATTCATCGTTTTCCAACAAACCATCAACAACGTTACCGATGATATCAGTTGTTGAAGTACGAGTTGCGATACTGTAGTCCAAAGATGATGGGTCTACTCCATAGACATAAGAGAAGGTTGTAGGCGCATCTGCTTCCTTGTCGGCTTTACCACAGGCTACAAGAAGAACTGCTGTACTCAGGACCACTCCTGCTGTTAACATCCACTTTTTCGTTTTCATAAAGATCTCCTTTAATAATTTTTAATCTACTTTTACAATCCAACCTTCTGGTGCTTCAATGTCACCAAATTGAATACCTGTCAATTCATCGTATAGTTTACGAGTCACTGGACCAACCTCTGTCTCACTGTAGAAAACGTGGAAGTCATCACCATGTTGGATTCCTCCAATTGGTGAGATAACTGCCGCAGTACCGCAGGCACCTGCTTCTACAAATCGAGCCAAGTTATCAATTGGTACATTTCCCTCAACAGGCTTCAAGCCTAAACGATGCTCTGCCAAGTAAAGCAATGAATACTTGGTAATCGATGGCAAAATTGACGGACTCAATGGGGTTACAAACTCATTATCAGCTGTAATTCCAAAGAAGTTCGCTGAACCGACTTCTTCAATCTTGGTGTGGGTTGATGGGTCTAGATAAATAACATCTGAGAAATGACGAGATTTAGCCATTTTTCCTGGCAAAAGACTAGCTGCATAGTTACCACCAACCTTGGCAGCTCCTGTTCCATTTGGTGCAGCACGGTCATACTCGTCTTGAATCAAGAAGTTTGTGGGAACCAATCCACCCTTAAAGTAATTTCCAACTGGCATAGCAAAGATGGTAAAAATATACTCCTCAGCTGGTTTTACCCCAATGATATCTCCAACACCAATCAAGAGCGGACGAAGGTAAAGAGTTCCACCAGTTCCATAAGGGGGTACATATTCTTCATTTGCACGAACAACGGCTTTACAAGCCTCTACAAACATTTCTGTTGGAACTTGTGGCATCAAGAGACGATCACAGGTACGTTGGAGTCGTTTAGCATTTTCATCTGGACGGAAGAGTTGAATACTGCCATCCTTTGTACGATAGGCTTTCAATCCTTCAAATGCTTGCTGTCCATAGTGAAGGCTTGGAGATGATTCTGAAATATGCAAGGTTGCATCTTCTGTTAATTCTCCTTGAGACCATTGTCCATTTTTAAAATTAGCGATATAACGATAAGGTAGTTTCATATAGGAAAAACCGAGATTTTCCCAATCAATCGTAACTGTCATGACAATCTCCTTTATTCTAATCAAGCTCTGTGTTCTATTCTACACTATTCTCCTAAAAATTCAAGTATTATTTGTAATTTTCTGAAAATTTTACTTATAAAAAATCAGTCACTAGGACTGATTTTTAATTTTCTTTGTCTTCTTTAAAGATATCTTTGAGATAAGCATCAAAAACTTCTTCATCAGAAATGCTAACTGAAATGAAGTTTCCATTGCTTGTGCGTTCCGATAGATTTAAATCTTGTAGGATTGCTTCGTAAGTCGTTCCATTATTTGATTGGATGACAAGCGTTTGCTCTCCATCTTCTACTTCTGTACTAAAGAGATCTCCAACAAATCCTTGTTCAGAAACTGCACCAGCAAGGAAGACACGATGTGGTTTGCTCTTTAATTCTCTCAAGACTTGAAGGCCACGATTGGCACGACTGGTTGCTGGAATTTCCTCAATCGAAACGCGCTTAAGACTTCCACGATGCGTCAAAAGATAGAAAGATGAAGTGTTGCAGATAAAGGCTGCTTGTATCACATCATCTGCTTTCAGATTCATAGCTTTGACACCTGCAGCTTTAGCACCCACAACTGGAACCTCTTCGATATTAAAGCGAAGAGCGTAGCCATTCTTACTGATTAATAGGACATCATCCAATTTAATCGGAGCTACTGCTACAATCTGATCAGTATCATCTTTCAACTTAGCATATTTGACAGACTTAGAGCGATAGGTTCTCCATGGAGAGAATTCTTTGCGTTCGACACGTTTGATTTGACCAAGGCGAGTCGTTGCAAAGTAAGTTGTCGCATCATCAAACTGATCCACAACTTCTACATAGATCACTTCTTCATTGGTTTCAAAGTTTGTAATAGACTGACTCAAATGCTCTCCGATATCCTTCCAACGAATATCTGCTAACTCATGGACTGGTCGGTAAATGACATTTCCAAGCGTTGTAAATATTAAGAGGTGCTGAGTAGTTTTGACAGATTGAACAAATAGCAATCGGTCGTCGTCCCGTTTACCAATTTCTTCAAGTGTTGAAGCTGCAAAGGAACGAGGGCTAGTACGTTTGATATAGCCCGCCTTAGTCACGCTGACGTAAGTATCTTCTTCAGCGATAAGACTAGCTGTATCAATCTCAATCACTTTTGCTGTATCTTCTAAAGTACTCAAACGTGGAGTCGCAAATTTCTTCTTGACTTCACGGAGTTCTTTCTTCATGAGATTGTACATGGTTCGTTCGTCACCAATGATAGCCGCAAGCATAGCAATTTTTTCACGTAGTTCAGCTTCTTCTTCTTGCAAGACAACCACGTCTGTATTGGTCAAACGGTATAGTTGCAAGGTAACGATGGCTTCAGCCTGCTCTTCAGTAAAATCATAACTGACCTTAAGGTTTTCCTTGGCATCAGCCTTATTTTCAGAAGAACGGATAAGAGCAATGACTTCGTCCAAAATCGAAATAACACGAATCAAACCTTCCACAATATGGAGACGTTTTTCAGCCTTTTCCTTGTCAAAGCGAGAACGTGCCAAGATGACTTCACGACGGTGGGCAATATAGCTAGACAATATAGGCACAATTCCAACCTGACGAGGGGTGAAATTGTCAATAGCCACCATATTAAAGTTGTAGTTGATTTGCAAGTCAGTGTACTTGAAAAGGTAGTTGAGAACAAGCTCGGTATTGGCATCTTTTTTTAGCTCGATAGCGATACGAAGACCGTCACGGTCAGACTCATCCCGAACCTCAGCGATACCTGCCACCTTGTTATTGACACGGACTTCATCGATTTTTTTGACTAGATTGGCCTTATTAATCTCATAGGGAATCTCAGTGATAACGATTTGCTCCTTACCACCTTTCAGTTTCTCGATTTCAGTCTTAGAACGAACAACCACGCGCCCTTTACCAGTTTCATAGGCCTTTTTGATTTCATCTCGGCCTTGAATAATGGCTCCTGTAGGGAAGTCTGGTCCAGGCAAGAATTCCATCAACTTATCAACCTTGGCAGTCGGATGATCAATCATATAGACTGTCGCATCAATAACTTCAGCCAAATTATGCGGTGGAATATCTGTGGCATAACCAGCTGAAATCCCAGTTGAACCATTGACTAAAAGGTTTGGAAAAGCTGCTGGTAAGACAGTTGGTTCTTTCTCGGTATCATCAAAGTTCCAAGCAAAGGGAACTGTCTTTTTCTCGATATCTTGAAGGAGATAGCCTGCAATCTCAGACAAACGAGCCTCTGTATAACGCATAGCCGCAGGCGGATCTCCGTCCATCGAACCATTATTACCGTGCATTTCAACTAAAATCTCACGGTTTTTCCAGTCCTGAGACATGCGCACCATGGCGTCATAGATGGAACTGTCACCATGTGGGTGGAAATTCCCCATGATGTTCCCGACAGACTTGGCCGACTTACGGTAGCTCTTGTCAAAGGTATTGCCATCCTTATTCATCGAATAAAGAATACGACGTTGAACCGGTTTCAATCCATCCCGAATATCTGGCAAAGCCCGGTCTTGAATGATATATTTGGAGTAGCGACCAAAGCGCTCTCCCATGATGTCCTCTAGGGACATGTTTTGAATGTTACTCATATAGGATACAAAGCCCGTAAAATGTAAAGTGAAAATAGGAAATTCTTACAGTGAGCGATGCTCACAAGAGAATTTATCTTTTTCACACAGCATTTAGGGCGTGTTCAACTCCTTTCAAAAAAAGTAGAGTAGGTTTTATAGAAAAGGATTTCAGTTACTTTATATAACTAAACTATCCTCTCTGTAGTTTAAAGTTTTGAATTGTGTTCTTTATTTGCTTAGTGATTAGGAAGTTTTTCCTTAGCATATCTCATCATCTTCTCAGCCACTTCTTTTTCATACTTAAAGCCCATCTTTTGAGCAAGATATTGAGCTTCCTGGTGGAAAAGTTGCATCGTAGCAAACAATGACTGAGTAAGTTTCTCTACACTTGAAAAATCAAGTAGAGATGAGAATTCCTTTTCTTTCTCTTCAGGTAAATAGTTAAAGAGATGCTTGTAGTTTTTACCGATATCAACTATTCCCCTATCACTTGCTACCTGCCAGGCCAATACTTTTAACAATTCTTGCTGACAAATACCGTAGAGATGGTCAGTCGAATAGATGAGCTGATTCCGACAAATGCCCTTGACTACGTAGGCAGAAACCCACCAAAATTCATTGCAAGATTTGTCAAAGTCAGTCGCACTGGCGGGTGCCGTCCAATAGCGCTTAGGCGTCGGTGCATAAGGGACAAAGAACCCCTGCGGGTCATTCAGCACCGTGAAATCTGCTTCACTATCCACCCACTCTTTGATGTGCTCTTTGAGGCAGAGGGTCAAATCGATCCGATTGCCATCTTCAAAGAGCATGAGATAAAGGCGACGGTGTTCCAGTACATTATACTGTTCAATCAAGCGTTTTCCAAACCGATCCAACCAAGCAAGGTCGGCTATCAGACCATCCAAATCCTCCATGATATAGACTACATCATAGTCTTGGAACTCGTCCTTGGGAGCCTTTGGGTTTGTCCGCGAGCCGGACATGGCGACTGCATCGACCTGTAGCACTTTTGCGGTTTGCAAAATCACATCAAACATCTCGGTTTCAGTTCTCATGGGAATACCTTCCTTTTTAGTGGAAACTCTTGATTCTGTAGAGGACATGTCTATAAAGCGGACTGTCTGCTGGAACTTTTTCATTATCAAATTCTTTGACAAATTCCATGCTCAGTTTTTGCATGACTTTTTGCGAAAGTTGATTGAGTAAGGATGTAAAAGAGTAAACTTCTGACAAGCCAGCTTGCTGAAAAGCAAAGTCTAGACAGGCTTGGGCAGCCTCCGTCGCATAACCATCTTGGCTAGTTCAAGCGAATCTGTCAGACCCAGTTTGTTGTCAGGCGTCATTGGCTGTCTCCTTTCATTCAGATTTTCTAAATCCTGTACCAACAGGCTTAAAACTTATTGACCGATAAAATCCATCTGCTTCAGAAATTAATTCAATCCGTGTCAAAGGATATTTTTTGTGGATCTCCTCAATCAGCTGCTGTCCCATTCCTTTTCTGCGGTGGGATTTATCAATAATTATTTCAGCTAAAAAGGTCGTCAGCACTTCATCCGTCAGATAACGGGCAAAGCCAAGGATTTTCTGGTCCTCTTCAAGCACCAAGTAATGAGACAGATTTGTTGAAAATAGATCTGTCACTTTTTCCTCTGTAAAAGAAAGCCATTTTTCACTTTGATAAAGGCTATAAATAGCTTGACAATCTTTTCTGCTTGCAGGTCTTATAATCATCTTCTATTCCTCCAAATCTGTCAGACTTAATTAACACTCCCCACTGCTTCCGTTACCTTCATAGCAGGTTTGCGTTTTTTATAGCGACTACGGATAGCGTTGAGATGGTCACGGAGATCGGCATACTGCTTTTTATCTGGATAAGCATAAGCGTTGATTGCAGTAAAATCCACAAGGAAGTCATAGATTTCTTGCAGTTTCACTCGGACTTCCTTGTTTTGACTAGATGCCTTGCCCTTTTGCTCAGCCAAGCGCTCCTTATAGGCTTTCTCAAACTGAGCCTGCGCCTTTATCAAGGTTTCTACATGAGTTGTCAAATGCAGGGTTGCAAGGGCAGTTTGGTAGTCAGTATCTTTTATCTCCTTGAGCAAATGGTTAATAGCTTCTGTCTCTTTCTCGTAGCTCATACTCGTTAGCCCAGCATAATTTTTGAAAAATTTGCTGAGTTTGTCATAAGCTTCCTTGCTACTTGCCTCTTTCACATGAGAGAAGGCCTTGATCAATCCGGTCAAGGTAGAAAGCGCATCATCACGCTCACGATCAAACGCTTCAAGACTAGCCACCGTTTGACTGGCCTTGGAACGGTGCAAACCAGCTTGCAAGGTCTCAAGAAGTTTCTCCATATCCCCAAGTTTCGTTGCATAAACCTGCTCAGACTTATTGGCTTTTGTAAAAGCCCACAACTCGTTCTTACTCTCAGATAGAAGTTGGAAGAATTCGTTGTTTTCTAAATTGCGTACAGTTAAACTCGTGATTCCATATCCTTTTTTCATAAAACACCTCTTTCAATGATGTGTTTTTAAGTTTTTGCTCTAAAATAATTTAGAACATATCTAAATATTCGAATTTTACTCCAATAACTCAAAACACACATGTGTGATTTGGGTTATTTCCCTCCAGACAAGATATTCTTCAGGTGGGATTTCTTGTTTAAAAACTGGGAAAGGTGATTATTCGTGTGGGATGAAGTCATTTCTTTTTCAATTCATTCAACTTAGACAAATTTCTTCCCATCTCCAGACTGAGAATCACAAACAAGGTGGAAGAATAAATATTATCATACCATTGTTCCAATTCCTCATCATTCATATTTAGATGATATTGCTTATCGTTGTTATGTCTTAACCCTCCTTTGTTATACATCTCAGAAAGATTATCAAAAACAGCAATTTTCTTAGGAATCTTTTTGCCTTTCTTATCCGTTTCAGCCCCTTTTGTTTGTAACACTATTTTTAATTCATTATAAATATCCTTTAATTCTTTAGGTAGTGTTTCAGGATGTTCAAACTCCTTGAGATATGGCTCCAAATAGCCTGCTAAAGAAAGAAGTATCTCTTTCTTACGATGGATATTTCCCTTATTTGCAAAATGATTATATTCTAAAAGCTTTATCGCATCTTGCATATTCGATTCAGATAAAATCTGAGAAACTTCCGAGGCATAGGCATTCTTTTCAACAATGATCTTGTCACCATTTTCTAAAGTAATCAGTTCATGATTTGTTTTATCTAAAGAATACTCTAATCTTTCACATAATTTTTCGTATTGATCCATTAGAGAAGTATGCTTTATAGTTTCTTTCCAAATTTCAAACTCATTATCATCTTCAGGAATCCAGCCTGAATCCTCTATTTTTTCCAGTTCTTTAGATGCCACGTAGTTTTTTGCAAATTTATCTTTATTTCTTATTTCTGAATATAAATCAATAATAAATTCAAAAACAGTATAAAGGCAATCAACACTGGTAAAACGTTGGTAAATGACTGTAAATTTTTCTTCAAATGTAACATGCTGTCCTTTCTTCTCCACTGGATAATACTTTTTATATCCATCGGAAAAAAATTCTTGAAGATTAGTTTTATAATTTTTTATATAGATATCTTCTTGCAGTATTTTTTTTACTATCTCTATTTCTTTCTTAGCATCAAAGCGCATACTTTTAATAAACTCAAAATAATTCTGTCTCGCCATAATATTTCCTATACTATACTAAAACACTGTTGCTTCTTCCAGCGTAAACTTGACATTATCTTCAATCCACTTACGGCGTGGTTCGACCTTATCACCCATGAGGACATTGACACGACGTTCTGCGCGTGCTAAGTCTTCAATCGTAACACGGATGAGGGTACGAGTTTCTGGGTTCATGGTTGTTTCCCAAAGTTGATCGGCATTCATCTCACCAAGCCCCTTGTAGCGTTGGAGGGTGGCTCCTTTGCCAAACTGCTTGCGGAGTTCTTCCAGTTCTCCGTCTGTCCAAGCATAAGCCACTTCTTCTTTCTTGCCTTTACCTTTGGACATCTTGTAAAGAGGAGGGAGAGCGATATAGACATGACCTGCCTCGACTAGTGGCCGCATGTAGCGATAAAAGAAGGTTAAGAGAAGGGTTTGAATGTGGGCACCATCGGTGTCCGCATCGGTCATGATAATGATCTTGTCATAGTTAGCATCTTCAAGAGAGAAATCTGCCCCCACACCCGCACCGATGGTATAAATCATGGTATTGATTTCTTCATTTTTGAGAATATCTGCCATCTTAGCCTTGGCTGTATTAATGACCTTACCTCGAAGGGGCAAGATAGCCTGGAACTTACGGTCACGGCCTTGTTTGGCAGAACCACCGGCAGAGTCCCCTTCGACTAGGTAGAGCTCGTTCTTTGCTGGATTTTTAGATTGAGCTGGGGTTAATTTACCAGAAAGTAAGCCCTTGTCTTTTTTGTTTTTCTTGCCATTTCGGCTCTCATCACGCGCTTTACGTGCTGCTTCACGGGCATCACGGGCCTTGATGGCCTTGCGAATCAGATTAGAAGCCAACTCCCCATTTTCCATGAGGAAGAAGGTCAACTTATCAGCTACAATCCCATCTACAACTGGACGAGCTAGTGGACTTCCTAGTTTGTCCTTAGTCTGTCCTTCAAATTGCAAATGTTCTTCAGGAACCAAGATAGAAAGAACGGCCGCCAATCCTTCACGGTAATCTGACCCTTCAAGATTTTTATCTTTTTCTTTGAGAAGCCCCGTCTTACGTGCATAGTCATTCATAACCTTAGTGATGGCTGACTTGAGTCCTGTCTCATGCGTTCCACCGTCTTTGGTACGGACGTTATTGACAAAGGATAAGATGTTATCTGAAAATCCATCATTATACTGGAGGGCTACTTCTACTTGAAAACCATTATCTTCCCCTTCAAAGTATAGGACAGGCGTCAAGGTTTCCTTGTCTTCGTTGAGGTAGGAAACAAAGTCTTGGACCCCATTCTCATAATGGAATTCAATTGCTTCGTCTGTTCGCTTGTCCGTTAATGACAAGGTTACATTCTTCAAGAGAAAGGCTGACTCATTGAGACGCTCTGAAATGGTATTGTACTTAAAGTCTGTCGTGGAAAAGATACTGGCATCAGGCATGAAGGTCACTTTGGTACCTGTCTTAGACTTAGGTGCCGTTCCAACCTTTTCAAGAGTTGTTACTGGCTTGCCTCCATTTTCAAAACGCTGCTTGTAGACTGCACCATCACGAGTAATTTCTACCTCTAACCAACTAGAGAGGGCATTGACGACAGAAGATCCAACCCCGTGGAGACCTCCTGATGTCTTATAACCACCCTGACCGAATTTTCCTCCGGCGTGAAGGATGGTAAAGATAACCTCTACCGTTGGAATTCCCATAGCGTGCATCCCCGTCGGCATTCCACGTCCGTGGTCTTGAACCGTTAAACTTCCGTCTTTATTAATGGTCACATCAATACGATCGCCAAACCCAGACAAGGCTTCATCGACCGCATTATCGACGATTTCCCAGACAAGGTGGTGGAGACCAGCACCATCAGTCGATCCGATATACATCCCTGGACGTTTCCGAACCGCATCCAACCCTTCTAGCACCTGAATGGCATCATCATTATAATTGTTAATATTGATTTCCTTTTTTGACACAAGGAACCTCCTATTTGTTCATCTTTACTATTTTACAGGTTTTCTAGGGATTTTGCAAAATTTTCAAGTTAAAAAGCCTATTCACAAGTCCTTTTTAGTAAAAAAAGCACTCATTTCCACCCTAAAAAAAGAAACCAAGACGAGAGTCTCAGTTTTCTTTTCCTTTAACTTGACTTGTTGCAATATCTTCACCAAACCATTTTTGGCTAATTTCTTGGAATTTACCTTCTTGATATAGTTCTTCAAAAGCTTTATTCAAATTTGCTAACAAGGTCTTATCAGCTGGTCTCACACCAACTGCAAAAGACTCACTCTCAAAACCAGCAGGAAAAATCTCATACTGGTCTAAAATTCCTTCAGTTTCAAGATAATAATTGGCGTAAACACGGTCTATTAAGAGGGCATCAATCCGATCATTTTGCAGGTCAATCAAGGCTTCTGTAAAACTTTGATATTGGTTTGCCTTCTTATCTTTTACAATATTTTTTAAGAGTTCCGGTTGAGCTTCAAAATCTATATAACCAGAGGAACCTGCTTGGGCTCCCAAAATCTTATTTTTCATATCCGAAACCGACTGGATATTTTGCGATTTTTTAGAGACGAGAACTTGTTGATTTTCCATGTAGGGAATGGTAAAAGCAACCTTCTCACGGCGTTCATCAGTCGCTGAATATCCATTCCAGATAGCATCAATGGTGCCGTTTTGAAGTTCGGTTTCCTTCATGTCCCAATCAATGGGTTGAAATTGTGCCTTGAAACCAAGTTTCTCAGAAACAGCCTGTGCTAAATCAATGTCAAATCCAGCATATTGCCCATTCTTTTCTTCAAAGCCCATGGGAACAAAGGTATTGTCAAACCCGATGGTAATTGTACCTTGTTCTTGGTATTTGTCCCAATTATCGACTTTGGGATCACTAGATTTTTGTGTGCATCCTACTAGGAAAAAAGCAAGTAAGAATACCAAAACAAGGCTGATTTTCTTTAGATTCATAGACACCTCCTACTTAGGCTCTACTTTGAGAATCTGATCAGCAATATTCTCTGCAAACTGGAGATCGTGAGTCACGACAATCTGAGTCATGCCTAATTCTCGATTTTGTAGGATCAGTTTTTCAACCTCGAGACGCAACTCTGGGTCAAGGGCTGAAGTTGGTTCGTCATACCCAATCACTTCAGGATCTATCATCATAGCGCGTGCTAAGGCAACCCGTTGCTTTTGACCACCAGATAATGAGTATGGATAAGCATCTGCATGAGCTTCTAGACCCAGACGAGTTAATAAGTCGACCGCCTTCTTCTTTGCATCTGCTTCAGACATCCCCATAGTCTTGATAGGTGACAAAATCAAGTTTTCCATAACGGATAAGTGAGGAAAAAGCTGAAAATCTTGAAAAACAAAACCTAACAAGTGGCGCTTTTCAAGTTCATCCAAAGGTAGGGATTCTCCATTATAAAAAATCTCTCCTGAATCAATGGTCTCAAGTCCAGCTAACATTCTAAGCAAGGTAGTCTTTCCACCACCAGAAGGGCCAACAATGGCCAAAATTTGCTTTTCAGGAATTGTTAAACTGAAATTGGATAAAATTTCTTTTTTTCCAAATTTTTTGCTGATATTTCTTAACTCTAACATGGTTAACCTCCTATCTATAGTAGCTGAACTTTTTCTCAAGTTTCTTAGCTAGGATTGTAACGATACCAATCATAAGCAGATAAATAGCTCCTGCTAGAAACATTGGAATCAAGCTAGCATCACGATTGGCTGCAGTACGACTGGCTAGGATTAAATCTGAAATACCGAGTGCATAGACCAGAGAAGTATCCTTAACCAAACTCATAACCTCGTTAAATACACTTGGTAAGACAATCTTGGTCACCTGTGGCAAGATGATATAGCGAACGGTATCGATAGGATTAAATTTCAAAACCTTAGCTGCTTCGTATTGCCCCTGAGGAATCGTTGCAATCCCTCCACGGAAAATTTCAGCAAAATAGGCTGCATAATTAAGCGTGAAGGCAATAATCGCAGCTGGAACCCGGTCCAATCGAATTCCGATACTTGGTAGGACATAATAAATAAAAATTAGTTGCAAAAGCAAGGGTGTTCCACGCATCACCCAGATATAAACATCAATTATGTAATGGAGGGGTTTCCAATGGACCTGTAAGCAAAAGGCAACCAAAATACCTAAAGGGATTGAAAAGAGCAAGACTAGTGCAAAAACTTGTAAAGTCATTGTAGCACCGCTCAATAAACTTGGTAATATCTCGAATAAATAAGACATATTCCACCTCCTAAAAATAATTGTTCCTATTATAGCATAAATAAACATAAAATCAAAGATTTTCAGAATTTTTCATGAATTTTTAAAACTTTAGCCTTAATTTCCGAACAATAGTGTTCATGAGAAAATTTTTCTACTTACATAAAGTATCAGATGTCACAATTTGAGAAAAGATTCCTTTCCGTTTCTCTCCTATTTCATGGTATAATAGAAGCATGATGACAATAGTATTATTAATTTTAGCTTATTTATTGGGTTCTATCCCTTCAGGACTGTGGATTGGGCAAATCTTCTTTAAGATCAATCTAAGAGAACATGGTTCAGGTAATACTGGAACGACCAATACCTTTCGAATTTTAGGTAAAAAAGCGGGTATGGCAACCTTCGTGATAGACTTTTTCAAAGGAACCATCGCAACCTTGCTTCCACTTATCTTTCAAGTTCAAGGTGTCTCCCCTCTAGTATTTGGCCTTTTAGCTGTGATTGGGCATACCTTCCCAGTATTTGCAGGCTTTAAAGGAGGAAAGGCTGTCGCAACTAGTGCTGGAGTCATTTTCGGATTTGCTCCTCTATTTTGCCTCTATCTAGCAGTTGTCTTCTTCGGAACTCTATATCTAGGAAGCATGATTTCTCTCTCTAGTGTTACTGCTGCTCTCGCTGCTGTACTTGGTGTGATTCTCTTTCCGCTTATCGGTTTCCTACTGCCAAGTTACGATTTATTATTCGTAGCGATTATCCTAGCTCTCGCAGGTTTAATTATTATCCGCCACAAAGATAATATCAATCGTATTCGTAATAAAACAGAAAATCTTGTTCCCTGGGGCTTAAACCTCACACACCAAGAACCTAAACAATAAAACGTCAGTTTGAAACTGACGCTTTTTTGTTTATTTAGATTTGATATAGTTGATACCATCTGCCTTCGGTGCAACTGCTTTACCAAAGAAGGCTGCTAGAACGACGATGGTCAAGAGGTATGGTGCAATTTGCAAGTAAACGGCTGGAACTCCTTGCAAGAATGGAAGTTGAGAACCGATAACCGCCAAACTTTGTGATAGTCCGAAGAATAGACTTGAAAGCATAGCTCCAACAGGATTCCACTTACCGAAAATCATAGCAGCAAGTGCGATAAATCCAGGTCCAACGATGGTAGTAACTGAGAAGTTAACGGAAATTGACTGAGCGTAGATAGCTCCACCGATTCCTCCAAGGAAACCTGAAATCACAACTCCAAGATATCTCATCTTGTAGACATTAATCCCCAAAGTATCTGCTGCTTGTGGGTGTTCACCAACTGAACGGAGGCGAAGTCCAAAGCGAGTTTTAAAAAGGACAAACCACGCTAAGAATGAAAAGGCAATTGCTAGGTAACCAAGTAAACTTGTTGACTTGAAGAAGATATCTCCGATAACTGGGATATTAGCCAAAAGAGGGAAATCAAAACGTCCAAAAGTTTGCGTTAAGTTATCCGTTTGTCCCTTGTTATAAAGCACTTTGACTAAGAAAACAGCCAAGGCTGGCGCCATCAAGTTAAGTACGGTACCACTGACAACATGGTCAGCACGGAAATGAACTGTAGCCACTGCGTGAATGAGAGAGAAGATAGCTCCAACTAATCCACCAACCAGCAAAGCCAACCAAGGAGTTAATGCTCCCAAATCTTGTGCAAATTCAAGATTAAACACAACTCCAGAAAAGGCACCCATAACCATGATTCCTTCAAGTCCAACGTTAACAACTCCACCACGTTCAGAGAAAACGCCTCCGATACTTGTGAAAATAAGTGGTGCTGAATAAATCAACATTGAAGAAACCATAAGGGTTAACATTGTTGTAATCGACATCCTTATTTACCTCCTTTAAGTTGTTTTCTTGGTTTGACAAAGCGTTCGATGATGTAGTGAACGCTGACAAAGAAGATAATTGAGGCTGTAACGATACTTACAAGCTCTGATGGTACTTGTGCTGCATTCATACCAGGGGCTCCAACTTGAAGCACTCCGAACAAGAAGGCTGCAAAGAGAATTCCAATCGGTGAGTTTGCAGCAAGTAGACTTACCGCCATACCATTAAATCCGATTGCCAATGATGAACCCTGAACATAGACGTTTTGGAAGGTACCGAGTCCTTCTACAGCTCCACCTAGACCTGCAAGAGCACCAGAAATAATCATTGATAGAATAATGGTGCGTTTCGCTGAAATCCCTGCGTATTCAGAAGCATTTGGATTGAGACCAACTGCACGGATTTCAAAACCGAGAGTTGTCTTCTTAAGCAAGAACCAGATAACTGCAACTGCAATGATGGCAAAGAAAATCCCAATATTCATACGAGAGTTTCCTGTTAACTCAGCAAGCCAAGGTGTTTGATAAGTTGCGTTTGCACTTACTCGGATTGATGAGTCTGTACTTTGCATGATATCTTTAGGGAAAGAGTGGATAAAGGCATTACTTGTATAGAGAACAATGTAGTTCATCATGATGGTTACGATAACTTCAGATGTTCCAAGATAGGCTCTTAAAAAACCAGGAATGGCACCAACAATTCCTCCAGCAACCAGCGCAATGACAACTGTCGCAAGAATCAACAATGGACGTGGTAAATCTGGATTTGAAAGAGCGAACCAGCCACTCATAACCCAACCAGCGAGTGCTTGTCCTGGAAGACCAACGTTAAAGAAGCCAGCACGACTGGCAACTGCAAATCCAAGAGCAATCAAGACTAATGGCCCCATGGCACGGAAAATTTCACCGATCCCACGAACACTACCGAAGGCTGTGTAGAACAACTCTTCATAACCCCAAATAGCATCGTAGCCAAAAATCCACATAACGATGGCTCCAAGCAAGATTCCAAGGATAACAGAAATCAAGGGAACCGAAATTTGTTGTAATTTTTTAGACATCACTCTTCTCCTTTTTCCAATTCACCACCAGCCATCAAGACACCAAGTTCTTGCTTGTTGGTTGTTTCTGGTGTTACGATCCCTTGAATCTTACCATCATGAATAACAGCGATTCTATCTGAGACATTTAGAATCTCGTCTAGTTCAAAGCTGACTACAAGGACAGCTTTTCCATTATCACGTTCTTGAATCAAGCGTTTGTGAATGTACTCAATGGCACCGACGTCCAAACCACGAGTTGGTTGGCTGACGATGAGGAGATCCGGATTTCGATCAATCTCCCGAGCGATGATTGCTTTTTGTTGATTTCCTCCAGAAAGGGCTGAAGCTGGAACAATCTCGCTAGCAGCGCGAACATCAAACTCTTGCATCAATTTTTTTGCATAGTCAATGATATTCGTATAATTTAAAATTCCCTTTTTGCTAAGAGGTTCTTTATAGTAGGTTTGAAGAGCGATATTTTCAGAAATCATCATTTCCAAAACCAGACCATCACGATGACGGTCTTCAGGAACGTGACCTACGCTTAGTTCAGTGATTTGGCGAGGATGCAAACCTACGATAGATTGGCCTTTCAACTCTACGCTACCAGATTCAATCTTACGAAGTCCTGTGATAGCTTGAATCAATTCAGACTGACCATTCCCATCAATACCGGCAATTCCGACAATTTCGCCAGCTCGAACATCGAGTGAGAGATTCTTAACAGCAGGAATGCCACGGTTTTCATTAACAACCAAGTCTTTAATGGACAGTACAACTTCTTTTGGTTGAGGTGCCTGCTTCACAGTTTTGAAGGAAACTGAACGCCCTACCATCATTTCTGCCAAGTCAGCGTTAGTCGCACCAGCAATCTCAACTGTTTCGATAGATTTACCACGACGGATAACTGTAACACGATCAGATACTGCGCGAATCTCATCCAACTTATGGGTAATCAAGATGATTGATTTACCTTCTTTGACCAGGTTCTTCATGATGGCCATCAACTCATCGATTTCTGATGGCGTCAAAACGGCAGTTGGTTCGTCAAAGATAAGAATATCGGCACCACGATAAAGTGTCTTTAGGATTTCAACACGTTGTTGAGCACCAACAGAGATATCTGCTACTTTGGCAGAAGGATCCACAGCAAGACCATAACGCTCCGACAGTTCGTTAATTTCTCGAGTTGCTCGAGCAATATCTAGGACACCATTTTTGGTCAATTCACTTCCTAAAATGATATTTTCAGCAACTGTGAAAGCTTCAACCAACATAAAGTGCTGGTGAACCATCCCAATTCCTAAGCTAGCTGCTTTTGATGGCGAGTCTAGTTTTACAACTTGACCGTTGACCACAATTTCACCACTAGTTGGTTCTAGAAGCCCTGCTAGCATGTTCATAAGAGTGGACTTCCCAGCTCCATTTTCTCCTAAAAGTGCATGAATTTCACCTTTACGAAGTTCAAGGTTAATCTTGTCGTTAGCGACAAATTCACCGAAAACTTTGGTAATTTCACGCATCTCAATGACATTTTCGTTTGCCATGTGCTCTTCCTTTCAGAGTTTTATTTTATTTCAATAAAACCTGCTAAAGAATCTTAGCAAGCTCTATTGAGACAAAACAATTTGTCTCAATTCTTAAAGAAGCGGCCACAGGCCGCTCCCCTAAGAAATGACTTTTATCTATTATTTTTCAGGAACTTTGATGCTGCCATCTAGGATTTTAGCTTTTGCATCTTCAACAGCTTTTTTACCTTCTTCAGAAAGGTTAGTTGTTACTAGATCAACCCCTTTATCCTTCAATGAGTAAACGATCACTTGACCGCCAGGGAATTCACCTTTTTCAGCTTTGTTTGCGATATCTTGAACTGTTGTTCCGACTTGTTTCAAAGTAGAAGCAAGTACGAAGTTTGATTCTTTACCGTCTTTAGAAGTATATTTACCTTCGTCAACTTGGTCACGGTCTACACCGATAACCCAAACTTTTTCGCCTTCGTTTTTGCTTTCATTCAAAGATTTAGCTTCTGAGAAGACACCTGCACCAGTACCACCAGCTGCTTGGTAGATTACGTCTGCACCTGCAGCGTATTGAGCTGCAGCGATTGTTTTACCTTTAGCGGCATCACCAAATGAACCAGCGTAGTCTACTTGTACTTTGATAGATGGGTCAACTGACTCAACACCAGCTTTGAAACCAGCTGCGAAACGAGAAATAACTTCAGATTCCATACCACCTACAAAACCAACTTGTTTTGTTTTAGTAGTTTTAGCTGCTGCTACACCTGCAAGGTAAGCTGCTTCGTTATCAGCAAATGTTACGCTTGCTACGTTCTTTTGATCTTTAATCACATCGTCGATCAAAACATAGTTCAAATCTGCATGTTCTTTCGCTGCTTCTTCAACTGCATTGTGAAGGGCAAAACCAACACCGAAGATCAAGTTGTAGCTTCCTGCTGCTTGGTTCAAGTTGTTAGCGTAGTCAGCTTCACTTGTTGATTGGAAGTATGTGTATCCTTTATCTTTTGCAAGATTGTGCTCTTTACCCCAAGCTTGAAGACCTTCCCAAGCTGACTGGTTGAATGATTTGTCGTCAACACCACCAGTATCTGTAACGATAGCTGCTTTAGTCTTCAAATCAGAAGATGAAGAAGCTGCGTTACGAGAAGAGCGATTACCACATGCAGCAAGTCCAAATGCTGCTACTGCAACTAGACCAAGGCCTAGCCATTGTTTCTTGTTCATTACTGAACCTCCTAAATAAGATGCGCAACGAAGTTGCAAGTATGGATTGATTGGCCACAAGGACCCTTGTCACTCAAAGAGTGACGCAGACTAATGTAAGTCTGTAAATGAGTATGGAAGTAATTCCCCGACCGTCATCTCGACCGTCGATTTATCTTTGGCAACTAGAGTCACCTTTAGATCTTGTTCAAAAAATTCGACCATAACTTGGCGACAAGCTCCACAAGGAGAAATAGGTTTCTCAGTTTGACCGTAAACAATCAATTCTGAAAACTCCCGTTGTCCTTCGGAGATAGCTTTAAAAATAGCTGTCCTCTCACCACAGTTGGTCAAGGGGTAGCTAGCATTTTCAATATTGCATCCTGTATAAACACTGCCGTCCTTGGCAACCAAAACAGCACCAATCGGAAAATGTGAATAAGGAACATAGGCATTTTTACTAGTCTCAATCGCTAAGTCAATCAACTCAGTAGTCGCCATCTGCTAACTCTCCTTTTAAGATTGCTACACCAGAAGATGTTCCGATACGAGTAGCTCCTGCTTCAACAAAGGCAACTGCATCTGCATAAGAACGAGCTCCACCAGCAGCCTTAACCCCCATATCAGGTCCAACTGTCTGACGCATTAATTGAACATCTGGCAAAGTCGCTCCACCTGTTGAGAAACCAGTAGAAGTCTTGACAAAGTCTGCCCCTGCTTTCTGAGCGAGTTGGCAAGCCAAAACTTTTTCATCATTCGTAAGTAAGCAAGCTTCGATGATAACCTTAACGAGTTTGTCACCGCTAGCCTCAACAACTGCTCGAATATCTGATTCGACCAAGTCAGCATTCCCAGACTTAAGCGCTCCAACATTGATGACCATATCAATTTCGTCAGCACCATTTTGGATAGCTTCTTTGGTTTCATAAGCTTTGACAGCTGAAGTTGTAGCTCCAAGAGGGAATCCTACTACTGTACAAACCTTGACATCAGTATCTACGAGTGCAGTTTTTGCATGCGAAACCCAGCAAGGATTGACACAAACACTGGCAAAATCGTACTCTCTTGCTTCAGATAGCAAACGATCGATTTGCTGTTCGGCAGCATCTTGCTTTAAAAGCGTATGATCAATGTATTTATTTAATTTCATTTCGGTTTTTCCTTAAATTAGGAGATGATTTCAATGATTTCACGCGTTTTTATCGCTTCATCACTTATCTTAATTTTAACATAATTTTGGAAATCTGTAACTAGTTCCGGAGAAATTTTGCCATTTGCATATACTTTTGCAACAATTTCACCCTTTTTGACTGATTCTCCAACTTTCTTCTCAAAAACAATCCCTGTCTCATAGTCAAGAGCATCTGTTTTAACGGCACGACCAGCACCCAATCTCATGGCAAAAAGACCAAACTCCATGGCTGGAAGTTCTACGATAACACCATCCTCTTGAGCAGGAATATCAACTACATGGTCAACTTTTACTGGACGATAGAGGTCTTCTAGGTCTCCACCCTGAGCTAGAACCATCTCTTCAAATTTCTTGAGAGCCTTACCATTTTCAAGATGTTGCCTTACTTCCTCAATAGTTTTTTCAACATTTGCTAATGATAGCATAATCTGGGCCAACTCACAGATAAAGTGGCTAATATCTTGACGGCCTTTACCTTGAAGAATTTCCAGAGCTTCTAGGATTTCTAAACGGTTACCAATGGCGCGTCCCAAGGGTTGACTCATATCTGTAATAACTGCTACTGTCTTACGACCTACAGCCTTACCAAGGTTTACCATGGTTTGAGCCAGTTGACGTGCCTCGTCGACTGTTTTCATAAAGGCACCTTCACCGACTGTTACATCAAGTAAGATAGCATCAGCTCCAGCAGCAATTTTTTTACTCATGACCGAACTAGCAATCAAGGGAATAGTATCCACTGTTGCTGTCACATCACGAAGGGCATAGAGAAGCTTATCCGCCTTAACTAGTTGATCCGACTGACCAATAACTGAAACCCCAATATCTTGAACTTGTTTGATAAATTCATCCTGACTTCGTTCAATCTGAAAACCTTTGATGGATTCTAATTTATCAATTGTACCACCCGTGTGGCCTAATCCCCTTCCGCTCATTTTAGCCACTGGGACATCAAAACTGGCTACCAAGGGTGCTAGGATTAAAGTTACCTTGTCACCGACACCACCCGTAGAGTGTTTATCAACCTTGACACCATCTATAGCTGACAAATCAAACTCCTGACCTGTCTTAACCATATTCATAGTTAAATCAGAAATTTCTCTCGTGGTCATTCCTTGGAAGTAAACTGCCATGGCAAATGCTGACATCTGGTAGTCAGGAACAGCTCCTGCCACATAGCCTTCAATCAACCATTGAATTTCGTTCGAACTAAGTTCTTGCCCGTCTCTTTTTTTCTGGATTAGATCTACTGCTCTCATTCTTTCACACTTCTAAGGATATAATATCCCTTATCTTTTTTTACAATCTCGCAATTGCCAAATACATCTTCCATCTTACTTTTGGCACTAGGAGCTCCTTGTTTCTTTTGGATGACAATAGTCAAATCTCCACCGTCTACTAAAAAGTCTATACTTTTTTCTATGATTTCGTGAACTACTTGCTTGCCTGCACGTATGGGCGGATTCGAAATGACATGGTTAAATTGTCCTTCTACCTGCTCATAAATATTAGACTGGAAGATAGTCGCTTGAACCTTGTTTTTTACTGCATTTTGCTGGGCTAAATCCAGGGCACGATTATTGATATCCACCATGGTCGCTTGGGCACCATAAGCCTTAACCAAAGACAAACCTATCGGACCATAGCCACAACCAACATCAAGAATTTTTTCACCTTTTTCAACATCAAGGCATCTTAACAACAACTGACTTCCAAAGTCAATCATTTTTTTACTAAAGACACCAGCATCTGTCAAAAAGGTCATCTTTTGCCCAAGTAGCTCAACTCTAAGCTCATGAACATCATGGGCTGCATCTGGATTTTCTGCATAATACATTTTACTCATGATACTATTTTACCATAAAAATAAGTTATTTGTAAATCGTTTACAAAGGTATCAAGCCTTTAAATCACATTGTATTTTTTCAAAAATAATATAAGTTCTGATTAGGATTAGGGACCTAGTAAAAAGCTCCCCACTGCCATGGTAATCGGAAAAGCAAAGATACAAGCTAAACCAAAAAAGAAGAGCCACCACTTTCTTTTAAAGAAGGCTAGCACAAGGTAGCCAAGACCTATGAGGGGCAATAAGATAAAAAGGACAAAAATAGTCCAGTTATAGGAGTAAGGTCCTATTGAAAAGGAGAAATGCACCCAGTTTGGTGATAACCATAAAACAACTACAAATAGGCTGATAAAAACCAGCGTTTTTTCTCTTAATCTAGCTTTCATCTTAGCACCTCCTTTATAGATTTTCCCACTTATATTTTAACAAAGAGAGCGCTATTCTTCAATCTCAATCAATTATTGGAAACGAATGACAAGTCATTGGGAGCTACAAGGTGTCACAGTCAGGATAAAACAACAAATTTATTGTCTATAATCAGACACATTTTGATTACTATTGCTTTACCTTCAAATACTTAATTATCAACAGTATTCCTAATAAGATGTTTAGATAAAAGCCCAACTGATAAGTTTGTGTTAGGATTTCCAAACTTGTCCACAGTCGTATCAAATCTTCTATTGACATGCGGAATAAATAACCCTCTGTAGCAATCCACAAAATCAAAAATAGATAACTACTAGCAGCAAGCCATTTCGTCCACCGTTTTTTTAGTAAGAAAGCAATTAAGAGCGAACAGATAAAGACAGCTGTTACAATAGCATGATCCATCAAAAAAGTAAAACCGTAATAGGTTTCCACAAAGCGTCTGCCATTATCTGCATTGGCTCCTTTTATAAAAGGTAAAGCAAAACTTAAAATAAAACAGAGTTCCAATATGTAACTTTTTAAGATTTTCATAGTACACCTCCTATAAGTTGTGAACTAAAAAGCCCCCTTTATTATCTGATAAAATCAGGAGAAACCAGCTCCTACTTCATCAATAATTTGTTCATCCTCTATCTACTTATAGTATATACTACTGACTTACCACATTCAAGAAACCGCTTCATTTTTTTAGCTTTTTATGGTATGATAGACAAAATATCTAGGGGAAAACAAATGACCAACGAATTTTTACATTTTGAAAAGATAAACCGCAAAACTTGGCAATCCTTGCATCGCAAAACAACTCCTCCCTTAACCGAGGAAGAATTAGATTCAATCAAGAGTTTCAATGACCAGATTAGCCTACAAGATGTTACTGATATCTATCTGCCACTGGCACATCTGATTCAGATTTACAAACGTTCCAAAGAAGACCTTGCCTTTTCAAAAGGCATTTTCCTTCAAAGAGAGAGCAAAAAACAGCCCTTTATTATTGGAGTTTCAGGAAGTGTTGCCGTAGGTAAGTCAACTACTAGTCGACTCTTGCAAATTTTGCTTTCTCGTATAGTCCCTGGAGCAAGTGTTGAACTGGTTACTACGGATGGTTTTTTATACCCAAACAGTGTCTTAATTGAGCAAGACATTCTCAACCGCAAGGGTTTTCCTGAGAGCTACGACATGGAAGCTTTGCTCAATTTCCTAGACCAACTTAAAAATGGGCAGGATGTTGATATCCCTGTTTATTCCCATGAAATCTATGATATTGTCCCTGGTCAAAAACAACGAGTAGAAGCCGCTGATTTTGTCATTGTTGAGGGAATCAACGTATTCCAAAATCCTCACAATGCTCGTCTCTACATTACTGATTTCTTTGATTTTTCAATCTATGTCGATGCCGCTGTCGAGGATATTGAAAGCTGGTATTTGGATCGTTTCTTAAAACTTTTGAGCTTTGCTCAAGATGATCCAGGCAACTATTACTACCGTTTCACTCAACTTCCTCTTAGTGAAGTCAAGGATTTTGCTCACCAAGTTTGGACCAGTATTAACCTCACCAATCTCCAAAATTACATTGAACCGACACGAAATCGAGCCGAGGTCATTCTCCATAAATCTAAAAATCACGAAATTGATGAAATTTACTTAAAAAAATAATTTTCCCTTGTCAAAACGTAAGTTTTCAGATATAATGGTATAGTTAGTAAAAATGGAGGTAAGAACATTGGCAAACATTAAATCAGCTATCAAACGCGCTGAATTGAACGTTAAACAAAACGAAAAGAACTCAGCTCAAAAATCAGCTATGCGTACTGCTATCAAAGCTTTTGAAGCAAACCCATCTGAAGAACTTTACCGTGCTGCCAGCTCAGCTATCGATAAAGCAGAAACTAAAGGTTTGATCCACAAAAACAAAGCTAGCCGTGATAAAGCACGTCTTGCAGCTAAACTTGGTTAATCTTTAACTGCATACAAAATGAGCTCTTCGGAGCTTTTTTTGTGCACATTTTCCTGGAGGTCATTATGAAAATAGCCATTATAGGATATTCAGGATCAGGCAAATCAACTCTTGCTGAAAAACTATCTAAGCACTACTCCATCCCCAAACTTCATATGGACACACTTCAATTTCAGCCAGGCTGGGTAGACAGTGACCGTGACTGGATGCTTAAGCAAATGGAGACTTTCCTTACCAAACACAAAGATTGGATCATTGATGGCAACTACTCTTGGTGTTGCTATGAGGAAAGAATGGAGCAAGCTGACCAGATTATCTTTTTAAACTTTTCAGCGTGGACTTGTTTGCTAAGAGCCTTTAAGCGTTATTTAAAATATAGAGGAAAAGTCAGAGAAAGTATGGCTGCGGGATGTCCCGAGCAATTCAACTGGGACTTTATCCGTTGGATTCTTTGGGATGGACGAACGTCTTCTCACAAAAAACAGTACAACCAGCTTTGTCGTGACTATGCTGATAAAGTCACAATCATCAGCAATCAAAAAGAACTCAATCAATTTATAAATCAAATATAAGATTCCCTAGAAATGAAGAGAATCGTGTTCATAGTTTCTGAGGCGTGATACAAAAAAACTGAAGGAAGTATAGTCCTACTTCTTTCAGTTTTTTATTGTCTCAATTTAGAAAAAACTTCTCCGATCTTACCTTCGATAACTAAATCAGCTTGGCTATCTTGAGGGGTGCTGGACTTGTTGATAACGACAAGATTTGACCCTGAAAAATAATTGATTAGGCTAGCTGCAGGATAAACGACTAAAGAAGTTCCACCAATGATCAATAAGTCTGCTTGCTGAATGGCTCGAACTGCTCGACTAAATACGTCCATATCTAGTGATTCCTCATAAAGGGTTACATCAGGTTTGACTACCTTGCCACAATCTAAGCAGTGGGGAACTGGACCTTCAAGTGCCAAAAATGCATTCAAATCATAAAAGCGATGACAGCCCAAACAGTAATTACGATCTGCACTACCATGCAGTTTCAAAACATTTTCAGAACCCGCCATTTCATGCAAGCTATCAATATTTTGCGTCACAATCGCCTTTAATTTACCTGTTTTTTCTAACGACGCTAGATAATTATGTGCTAAATTGGGCTTGGCATCTGGATAGACCAGATACTTTTTGTAGAAGTCAAAAAAATCCTCTGGATAGCGTTCAAACATGGTGCGTGAAACAAGTTGCTCGGCAGTAAAATGGCGCCCCAACTTAAGACTATAAACACCATCAGAACTTCGAAAATCAGGAATATTAGACTCTGTAGAAACCCCTGCACCACCGAAAAAGACAATTCTCTGACTTTGATCTATCAGTTCCTGTAATTGTTCAATCTTATCCATTTTACCCCTCCTTTAGTTTTTGTTCTAAAAAAGTTGAAAACCTCTAGCTATTGTCAACCAGGTTTTCAACTTTATTTGATTATGATTTAGATATTAAACTGACTAGTCTCGGTTCTTTGACACAATTTGACGTTCTTCAAAGTCCTTATTCTCATCTATTTATAGGATTGAAGCAATGAACATGCTTATCATTTTGAGAACAAGAGTAATCTCATAAATGGAATCTGACTTTAGTCTGCAATCAAGGTCTCTAGACCAACCTTCATCATATCTGTGAAAGTATTTTGACGTTCCTCTGCAGTTGTATCCTCATCGGGATTAACTAAACTATCAGAAATCGTCATGATAGCAAGTGCATCCACATGGTGTTGGGCAGCAAGATAGTACAGCGCCGCTGCTTCCATTTCTACAGCCTTGACTCCCCATTTACCAAGTTCGATATTTTTTTCAAAGTAGTTTGAGTAGAAAACATCTGAAGACAAAACATTTCCGACGTGAGTGGTCATGCCAAGGTCTTTGGCAATATGGTAGGCTTTATCTAGCAAATCAAAGCTAGCGATTTGTGGAAAATCATATTGAGGCCAGTCATTGCGGATGATGTTTGAGTTGGTAGCAGCTGCTTGCGCCAAGACCAACTCACGAACGTGAACATCCTCATTCAAAGAACCAGCAGTTCCGACACGGATCAATTTTTTCACACCGTAATCGACAATCAATTCACGCGCATAGATGGAGATTGATGGCATTCCCATCCCTGTTCCCATGACAGATACACGATGGCCCTTGTAAGTCCCAGTGTAACCAAACATGTTACGGACTTCGTTAAAGCAAACAGCATCTTCAAGGAAATTCTCAGCGATAAATTTCGCACGAAGAGGATCCCCAGGAAGAAGAATTTTATCAGCAATTTCACCCTGCTTAGCAGCAATATGGATAGACATAATATAAGATACCAAGGGCGTAAAAGAGGCAAAGTAAAAATAGGAAATCCGACAAAGATGCCTCGCATCTAGGAGGATTTATCTTTTTTACACAGCCTCTAGCCCGGGTTCAGTTTCAAACCCGAACTACCCTTCCTTTCATTTTTTATAAACAAGACAGGCGACAGAGAACAAAGTAAAAATAGGAAACTGGCGACGCATTGTAAATGCTAGACAGTTTATCTTTTTTACACAGTTCTCCGCCCGTATTCAGTTCAGCTAATACGGTTAACCCATCCTTTCTTTTTTAATTGAGTAATTAGAAAAGCTTTCCGCTCGTGTTCAAATCTGAACACACGCTCTACCTTTCTATAAGATACCAAGCCCGTAAAAAGCACAGTGAAAATAGGGGATTGACGCAGCAAGTACTGGACTTGCAAGGCAATCGATCTTTTTCACACAGCTTTTAGGGCGGGTTCAATTGTAAGTTAGTTTTGAAAGTTGAGGCGATTACGGGTTCAATTTCAAACCCGAACTCCCTTTCCTTTTCTTTCATTTTTATATTTATTTTGTTAATGAATCCAAAAAGGCATAGAGTTTTACATTCATTTCTTGATAATCATATGCACGAATAACTCCAGGCTTTTGAACGTAGGTCAATTTTTGACTTTGTTCTTCCAAAACTTCTTCACCGTCCGCAGCAATTAAGAGCTCTACTGCTTCTGGATCAAATTCCAAATGAGCTTGGAAGGCATAGTGTTTAGGACTAAAGCGAATAATTTGACGTGGACAGCCTTGACTGGTCGCAAGGACGATAGCATCCTCTGTTAATCCCGGCATATCTCCATGCCAGTGGCCGGTATTTAAAGTTTGTCCAAAAACTTTGACATGATTGTCTTTTAATCCAGCTTCAGTTAGCGTTATTGGAAAAACACCAATCTCACGCTCTGGACTATGTTCATACTCTGCGCCATAAGCAACCGATAGGAGTTGAGCACCAAGACAGACCCCAACAATATAACGATCAGCCTTCATGGCCTTTTGAATCAGCTCAATCTCTGCCTGAGGATCGTAGTATGGAAAAGCTTCTCGATCTTCATCTGGCGATTGAGGTCCTCCCATTACGATCAAAAAGTCGATCTCATCCACTGTCTCTGGTAAAGCTTCATTCTCATAGACTTTGGTCGTGGTCACTTGATGGCCACGCTCCTGCGCCCATTTTAGATAAGCGCCCGGCACTTCAAAGGTTTCATGCAGTACAAAATGTACCTTCATCGTTTCTTCTCCCATCTCTTTCGAATCACGTAAGACAGACCAGCCGCAAGTACAAGCGGAATTGTCAAACTCCGAGTTTGGCCTGTAAATCCAAGGCTCAGGGCAATGGCTGTCAGAGGAGCTTTTAAGGTCGTCCCTAAAAAGACGGTCGCACCTAGTAACATCCCTAGAGCAGGATCTAGATGAATCCCAACTGCTGTCAAAAGCAAGGTCACTAGGTAGCCAGAGCCAATCCCTAAGGCAAATGATGGTGTCAAAGTTCCCCCATAAGCACCATTGCGCAAGAGGAGATAAACCAGAATCCCCTTCACTGCAAGAGCCAGTGGAAGATAAGGAATCGACTGGCTAGACAAGAGGGCTTGCGCTAGTACCTGGCCATTTCCCATAAAGATAGGGAAAAAGATTGCTAGGCCCCCCAGCACTAGAAAGGCTAGAGGAAGAGCCCAAAGAATCGTCCCATCCTTCCGCCGTTTGTGACTAGCCCGCTTGGCGAGGAAAGCAAAGACCAGAGCCAAGGGAGTAACCAAGAAAGCAATCACAATAGCCTGAAAGAAACTGCTAGCCGACCATGAGACTGCGGACAGGTGATAAATAGCCTCCTGACCAATGATGGACTGAGCGACCCAGGTGGCCAGATAAGTGCTGGTCAAAACCAGTAGAAGGTTCTGCCAACTGTAGGCGAGTCCTAAGGTCTCAAAGACGAACAAGCTACTGGCAAAGGGAACTTGATAGACCGCAGCTAAACCAGCTCCAGCACCACAGGCAATCAAGACTTTTCGCTCTTTGAGGGCTAGAGAAAAACCTTTCACCAAGCGACCAGCTAGAAGAGCCCCGACCTCACGTGGTGCTCCTTCTTTTCCGACCGATGCACCTGCTCCGACAATCGCAACCTGCATCCCTGCATGAAAGAGGTGGACTAAGAGCGCTGGTTCCCTGTCTCCAGCTAAGTCAATTTGCTGGCGAATAGACAGAATCTTATAACGCTTTTGCAAGACATACCAAAAACCAGTTGCCAAGCACCCAGTCACACATAAGACCAAAAATCTACGGAGACCTCCAGCTTCTTGAAATTGCTGGAGTAAATCCGACTCATCTTGGCCAAAAGCCAGCCCTTGCACCCCTTCTAGTAGATAATGACAGGCAATTCCGACCAGACCCGTCCCTATTCCTAATGATAAAGTGGCTAGAAGCACTCTCAGTCCATAGGGCATACTTTGGAGTCGTACTCTCATAGTCTTACAATTCTGCAAGAATAGCTTTCAGCAATCCTTTAAAGTCTCCTTTGACACGTTCGGTAACTTCTACTACTTCTTCGTGGTTAAGTTCCTCTTGGAAACCAGCCGCAAAGTTGGTAATACATGAAATACCAAGAACCTTCAAGCCAGAGTGTACTGCAACGATAACTTCAGGAACGGTTGACATTCCGACAGCATCAGCACCAAGTGTTTTATAAGCACGGATTTCAGCTGGAGTTTCATACGTTGGACCAGTTACACCGATATAAACACCGTCATCAAGTCTAACACCAAGCTTTTCAGCAACTGCATGAGCTGTAGCACGATATTCTGGAGTGTAGGCTTTTGACATGTCTGGGAAACGTGGACCGAAGTCATCCAAGTTTTCACCAATCAATGGGTTTTGACCAGTCATGTTGATGTGGTCAGTGATAGCCATCAAAGTACCAGGACCAAAGCCAATACCTCCAGCAGCGTTGGTTACAATGACACCTTCGCAGCCCAAGACTTTCATAACACGGACAGGGAAAGTCACAACTTCAAGAGGATTTCCTTCGTAGAAGTGGAAACGACCTTGAAGAGCCAAGACTTTACGTCCAGCAAGATCACCATAAACCAATTTACCAGCATGACCGACTACTGTGGATTGACCCCAGTTTGGAATGTCAGAGTAGTCTACAACAACTGGATTGTCGATTTCTTCAGCAAGTTCACCGAGTCCTGATCCAAGGATTAGACCGAACTCAGGTGTTTCAACTCCCTTTTCTTTCAAGAAAGCAGCTGTTTCATTGATTTTATCTAAAAATGACATTAGGTATCTCCTTCTTTATGTTTTAAAAATTGACCGATTTTGTCAAAGGTTTTTGCATTTCGAATCGTAATATTACGATAGAAAGGCATCTTAAGCAGGTACTTGTGATAGGCTGTTTTGCTATAGGTTTCTTCTGAGAATTTGCCCCAGAAGATTCCCAGTTTCCCGAAATGAAGCACTTCATCTACCAGTTCCATACTTTCGACTTTCTCGATGACTTGCTTGATATCCAGTCCCTCAGTATAAAAGAGAACATCCTTTCGAGCCATTTCTTGGAACCACCATTCCGGAAGAGTTCTAAGCTCCTCTTCGTAATCTTCTTGACTTAACAAGGAAAAATGTTGGATAAATGGATAATGCTTGTCAAAGAAAGCCTGTAAGATCTCCACTAGTTGAGTCTTCGAGATACTTGTGTCAAAGAAAATATTGCCACTATTGATGTAGGTTTCAACATTTTCCAATCCCAACTCTGTCAATTCTTGACGAAGCTGGGCCATGACCACCTTATGTTTCCCACCGACATTGATCCCTCTAACCAGTAATGCCAAGCGAGTCATCTTAAACCAATTTATCTAAGAAGCTTTCACCAATCATAGCTTTATCAACGCCAAAGTTATCAGCGATTGTCGCAGAAATATCAGCAAAATGACCGATTGGTAGGTGTCCATTTCCTTTTAATGATGGGCTGTAGACCAAAAGTGGAATGTATTCACGAGTATGGTCTGTACCTGCATAAGTAGGATCATTACCATGGTCAGCAGTAATCAAAAGAAGATCGTCTTCTCTCATTGCTGCAATGATTTCTGGCAAGCGCTCATCAAACTCATGCAAACAATCACGATAGCCGTGTGGATCACGACGGTGTCCATATAAAGCATCAAAGTCTACCAAGTTGGTAAATGAGAATCCTTTTTCAAACTCAGGTAGTCCCATTGTTTTGACCAAGGTATCCATACCGTGGCTATTTGATTTGTTGTGGCCCATATCGTGATTGATACCAGCACCATTAAAGATATCGCTAATCTTACCTACTGAGTAAGTGTCAATACCTGCTTCGTTCAATTTATCCAAAACAGTTGGTGCAAATGGTGATACGGCCAAGTCACGACGGTTTGCAGTACGTGTGAAGTTTCCAGGCTCCCCAACATAAGGACGAGCAATAATACGTCCCAGAAGAGCTGGACGCTCTAAAGTAATAGAGCGAGCGTATTCACAGATACGGTAAAGTTCATCCAAAGGAATGATATCTTCGTGAGCTGCGATTTGAAGAACTGGGTCAGCTGATGTATAGATAATCAACTCGCCAGTTTCCATTTGGCGTGGTCCAAAGTCATCGATGACAGCTGTTCCTGAGTATGGTTTGTTGGCTTCACGAATAACCTTACGTCCTGAAAATTCTTCGATTTTAGTAAGGATTTCCTCTGGGAATCCATTCCAGAAAGTATCGAAAGGTTCAGTGATATTAAGCCCCATGATTTCCCAGTGACCTGTCATAGTGTCTTTCCCTAGTGACACTTCCTCAAGTTTAGTGTAGTAACCGCTAGGATTTTCTTCTGCGGGAACGGTTTTAAGTGCTGTCTCACGTTCAATATTCCCAAGACCAATCTTAGCCATATTAGGTACATTCAAACCAACTGATTTTGAAATATGGCCTAATGTATCAGATGCTCCATCTGGAACCCCTGCATTGACAAAGTTATGAGCATCTGGTGCCGCACCGATTCCTACAGAATCGAGTACCACCAAGTGAATACGTTTAAATTTTGACATCGTTTGCCTCCTTTATTTCCCTTTTGTTGAAGTTAAAACCTGAACGCCAGCTTGTCCTGCAACAATCACTTTATCAACCATTTGATTAAATAAACCGTGCTCAACAACACCAACCTGAAGATCCAATTGACGACCAAAAGCGATCGGATCTTCAATAACACCTAAATCAAGGTCAATGATGAAATTTTTCATATCCGTCACAAAGCGTTGGCCATCTTTTTCACGAAAACTTGGCTTATAACCAGCTTTTTCAAAACGACGGAAAACCTGTTCTGCTCCGTATTGGACAACTTCGACAGGTAGTTTGAAAGCGCCCAGTTTCTCAACCATCTTGCTCTCATCTACCACCCAGATATACTGTTTAGTTGGTGTCGCAACTACTTTTTCCATTAGAAGTGCACCACCGCCTCCTTTGATACCATTAAACTGACGATCCACCTCATCAGCTCCATCAACAGTCACATCAACCTCATCCACCTCATCAATAGACTTAAGTGGTATATTCAAGCCTTGTGCCTGTTTTGTCGTTACGCTCGAGGTCGTTACAGCTGTAATTTGAAGTCCTTCCTCCTTGATTCTACGACCAATCTCCTCTACGAAATAATAGGCAGTCGAGCCTGTTCCAAGTCCTACAACCATTCCATCGGTTACGAACTCAGCAGCCTTGATGCCTGCTATTTTTTTCAGATTTTCCACTTAAACACCTCCAAACAAAAAGCTACTTCTATTATAACATGAATACGCTTTAAATTCATCCTTGCAC
Source organism: Streptococcus sp. HMSC061D10 (assembly GCF_001808865.1). Taxonomy (NCBI): domain Bacteria; kingdom Bacillati; phylum Bacillota; class Bacilli; order Lactobacillales; family Streptococcaceae; genus Streptococcus; species Streptococcus sp. HMSC061D10. The sequence goes on from NZ_KV795027.1 coordinate 111,049, forward strand.
TAGAAAAACCCGAACATTTTATTTCGGGTTTCTGATTCTTATTTAACCATGTCAGGATCGTAGTCATAAAATCCTGTGTCAAGGAAACGATTTTTGGGATGAAGTTTACGGACTTCCTCATCCAACAAGAAGGCTTGGTCATGCGTAAAGCTTCCCTCTTGAATCAAGCTACGTGCTTGGATGAAGAGCTTTGCAATCTCAACAAAATCTTGACCTGGAGTATAAAGTCCTTCTAGTTTCCAATGAGTGAAACCATGCTCTACCAACTCTGGCAATTTGGTCATCAAATCGAGGTCGTTATTGGCAAAAATGTGAGTTCCATGATTGTCTTCAAAAATTGAGTAGTGACTATCTGGATCACTAGGCTCTGCTAAGAAGAGGTCGCGTTGACGTGTTTTTTCATCATCAATCTGAGTAAAATTATAGTAATTCTGCAGGAGTGGACGCTTAGAGTGGTGGATGACACTAGCACCGTAAACCAAAACTTCAGCAGGAATTTCCAAAATTTCAGGCATTTTAAAGAGTTCAGCTGATGGAATTTCACGAGCCAATACTGCCTCAGAAGCGCCAGCCTTTTGTCCCCAGAAATTAATCTGACGGCTGCTAGTTACCATGGTTGAGGCATCATAGATGGTTTTAAAAGAATAACCATCACGATTGACAACATAAAAGACACCCGCATCTCCAACAGTAATGTAGTCTGTTTTAATTTCTTCCAAGAAATCAAGGAAGGGTTTGATACGATCCATCATATCCTGATGCATAAGAGCATTGACCGCTACGATCAATTTCTTACCTGCATCATGAACCAGACCAGAGATGGTTCTCAGTTCATCATAAGAAAAAGTCTTTGGTAGGCGAAGTCCAAAATCTTTCTCACCGACATAGATGCGGTCAACTCCCGCCTCTAGTAATTCTTTTACTTGTTCAATGCTTTCAGCAGTTGCTGTAATAATAATCTTTTCCATAAGAAAAATTATACCACATTTCTGAAAAATCAGCTATTCCCTAAAATGATAAATTTACTTATTATTTTTGTAACCTTACTGTAATAATTTTTTTCTTGAAAAATGGTAAAATGAAAGAGTACTGTTAAGGAGAGAATCATGCCCGTAAGAAAATATCAACCGTATGAGTTTGAAGAAAAGGAAATTCAAACAACGCCATACCAAGACTATGTTCCAGAAACCACTTCCGTTGCTAGTTTGAAGGAAGTTCTTTTCTTTGTAAACATTGCTTGTTTTTGCGTCTTTTTGGCCTTGTTTAGCTTTATCTTTTTAGCCCTCAAGTTCAATACAGTCTTAGCTTTTAGCCTAGCAATTGCCTTGAGTTTAGCAGCATCAAACGTTCAACGTTCGATGATTAAGAAGAAATTATATTAGATTCAAAAGGTCGGGATTTTTGTCCCGACCTATTTTTCTACAATAGCTAAAGAGCTGCGACTAGAAAAGCGATACTTGGTCTACCGCTTTCTAAGTCACAGCCTTTTCTTATTTATTTTTACGCTTGGATGGTGTTTGAATGGCAATTTTTACTTCAAAAATAGTACCATGAGGTTTGTTATCTTTGACACTGATGGTTCCTTTAAGAGCATCGACAATCTGTTTGGCTAAGGATAAGCCTAACCCAAAACCACCTTTTTGCCGAGTACGAGCCTTATCAACCCTGTAAAAACGATCAAAAATTTTCTTTTTATCTACTGAAGAAATACCGATTCCATCATCAGCCACTGACAAATAGAGGGTACGCTCTGTCGCAGCGATTACAAAATGAATTTCTCCTTCTTCTTCTGTGTACTTGACAGCATTGTCAAACAAGATAGTCATCAGTTGTTTAAGAAGAAGCTTATCTGTTATGATGGTCCGATGGATGCGATTTTCAAAATGAAAAGCACGGTTATTTTCAGACGCAATCATTTCATAGTTGGTAAAAGTTGTGTTAAAGAAGTCTGGCTCTACCTCTCCTAATTCCGGTTTAATGCCGTCATCACGACGAGCTAAATTAAGAAGATTAGTCGTTAAAAAGCGCATATTCCGAACTTCTTCTAGACTGGAAGCAATACTCTCACTTGACTCCATAATAGTTGCCTCAGGTTTTCTGAAAAGAGTTTCTAGACGATTTTGCAGAACAGCTAATGGAGTTCGTAGCTCATGACTGGCATTTTCCACAAAACTCTGTTGCTTTTGCATGCTTTCAAGTAAAGGTTTAACACTGACACGCGCAAGATAAAGGCTGGCAATAATGGATAAAATCCAGAAGCTAGCCATGACTACCACGATTAATTGCTCATGATTTTGACTAATTTGCTCTATCTGACTGGTATTTATCAAAACCGCTGCATACTTAATATTGGTCGAGACAGAATCAATATTTATTTCAGATAGAATCACTCGGTAAATCTCGTCCTGACCATAACTATTCTGAACATGAAGTTGTCGAATATGATTCAAATCCTTTTTATTAAAAGTAATCTTATCAAGACCTAAAAAGCGGTTGCCAATCACTAATTGATTCAAATTTGAATCTAGCAATATCACTTCCGTATTGGAACTAACCGTTGGTTTTTTATCAGAAGCTGGAGCAACATTGGCACTACCTAAATCCTTAACGTCCTCAGTTGCACGATTGACCGCCAATTGAATAACGTCCTGAGGATTTTTGCTCAGTGATAAGAGTTTTTCATCAACCGATGTGTAGAGACTGGAGTGCATAACCTGCAAGATAATCAAGGTCATAGCAGAGAAAATCAGAGTAAATACTCCAAAATTACGGATAAAATAACTAAAATCCTCCGCATACCAATTCTTTTTAATTTTTTTAAACATGTTTTAAAATATACCCAACACTACGCAAGGTCTGGAGGTTTTCAGCAAAGACTGAGCCCTTTAATTTCTTACGAACTTTTGATACATAGACTTCTACCACGGAGATGGTTGTGTCACTGTCAAATCCCCACAAACGGTCAAAAATCTGTGTTTTTGGTAAGATCACATTTTGGTTTTGGAGGAAATAAACCAAGAGATCAAATTCTTTACCTAATAATTCCACAACAGTATCATTAACTCTAACCTCATTGGTAGATAGATTAACTGTCAAATCACCATATAAGAGGGTATTTTCATTGAACTTACCAGAACGTTTGAGCAGCGCTTGGATACGCATCTTGAGCTCTTCTAGATAAAATGGTTTTGTTAGATAATCATCTGCCCCAAGCTCAAATCCATGTCCCTTATCATCAAGACTTTCCTTGGCTGTCATGATCAGAACAGGAGTCGAAATCCCTTTTTCGCGCAATTCTTTTAAAACTTGGAACCCATTTTTCTCAGGTAACATCAAGTCCAATAAAATCAAGTCATAAACACCACTTTCAGCCTCATAAAGACCTTCTTCTCCATCAAAAACCTGCATGACATCTGCAAAATCATCCAAGAAATCAAAGACTGAATTTGACAGGCCTAGGTCATCTTCCACTAATAGAATTTTGATCATCAAAAATTCCTCCTTATTATACCTATTATAGCAAAAATATCTTAAAAAAAACTCAACTTCCCTTGTTTTTCCAAGAGAAAGTTGAGTTTTTGGAATCTATTTAGACTAGAATCTTTTAAGCTTTGCTATATTGAGCTACAACTGCTTCAACTGCTGCTTTTTCACGCTTAATCAATTCAACGCGAGCTGCGATATCCTTAATCCCCATGCGGATATTACGGCTAAGGGCAAGGTCAGAAAGTTGTGGTTCATAAAAGGCTTTGTATTCTGCCAATCGTTGCTCTGTTTTAAAGATATGTGATGGGAAGATGACAAAGCTGTCAAAACTCATATCGCCACCAAGAGCTGCCTTAATCCAATCCCAGTTTTCACGTGCCCACACCCATACAGTTTCTTGAGTTGCTTGGTGTCCGAGGAATTGGAGATACCATGCTGAAAGGTCCTGTGGTTTCACGACAAATTTGTCCTTCCAAGTTGCAAGCAGTGTTTGGATGTTCTCTGCATCTGTCGCATAAGCAAGGGATGCTGCCAATTGGCGTTTAAAGGCGGCATCTGTCGCATGAGTATAAAGATCGAGATAAGTTGCGACCAATTCCTTAGTCTCATGGTGTTTCATTTCATTGATGAGAACTTGTGAACGAATAGCTGCTGGAAGTCCTGAAAGATTATTCTTGTGGGCTGCGAAAATTCGGCTAGCAACCTGACTGGCTTCCTCGTCATTTGAACGAATCATCATAGAAATTGTCAATTGACGAACCAATTCATCCTCATCAGATTCACCCTCTTTAGCTTCAAAACCAAGACGGTCATAGTTGTAACGAGCCAGTTTAGCAATAAGGGCTTTAAAGGCTTTTTCTGCCTCTGTTCCTTCATCAATGAAGCGTTCAAGGGCTGTAATAACTTGAGAAACTGCAGCAACAACTAGGTAAGATTCTTCTTGTGCCAATTGATTCACTACTGGGAGCAAGTCAGCATAAGAAATGTGCCCTGCTTCAGCTAGCAAACGACGTTCTTGGACGATTTGAAGTTTACTAGTGTTATCAAGTTCTACTAATTCAGAAAGAACAGCATCCAGTAAGTCGCCTTGATAATCTGTAATGTAATGTGCTGTATTTTCAGTGTTAAGACGAAGGGCTCCTTTGTTTTCAGCAAGAAGAGCTGCATAACCTGGAATTTCGATGCTCTCAGTTTCGAGAGTATCTGGCAAGCCTTTCCAGTTACTGTTAAGTGGCACTACCCAGAGACGATTCTTGTCTTCATGTTCACCGATGAAGAATTGTTTTTGTGAAATCTTCAAAACATCATTTTCAACTGTGGCAGTAAGGACTGGATAACCAGGTTGCTCCAACCAAGAATCCATGAAGGCTGCTACATCACGACCAGATGCTTGTCCGAGTGCATTCCAAAGGTCACGGCCAATGGTATTTCCGTATTGATGTTTTTCAAAGTAAGCATGCAAACCTTTAGCAAAATCAGCATCTCCTAACCAACGGCGAAGCATGTGCATGAGACGGCTTCCTTTGGCATAAACGATAGCACCATCGAAGAGCGTATTGATTTCATCTGGGTGGCTAACTTCAACGTGGACAGATTGAACACCATCTGTCGCATCACGTTTAAGAGCGGCTGGCACTCCACTTGTTTGGAAATCTTCAAAGATATTCCAACTTGGCTCGATGGCATCCACACAGACGTATTCCATCATGTTCGCGAAGCTTTCGTTGAGCCAGAGGTCATCCCACCACTTCATAGTCACAAGGTTACCAAACCATTGGTGAGCAAGCTCATGGGCAATAACGAGAGCTACTTGTTGACGGCTGGCAAAGGTAGAGTTCTCATCCACAACCAAGTAAACTTCACGGTAAGTTACCAGACCCCAGTTTTCCATAGCACCAGCTGAGAAATCAGGAAGGGCAATGTGAAGAGATTGAGGAATAGGGTACTTGACTCCGTAGTAATCTTCGTAAAACTCGATTGAGCGAACTGCGATGTCTAGTGAGAAGTCAAGGTTTGAAAGTGGATGTGCCTTGGTTGAGTAAACACCTACCAAAGTACCATTTTTTGTTTTAGCAGTTACCCCTTGCAAATCACCAGCAACGAAAGCTAGCAAGTAAGAAGACATACGTGGAGTTGTCTCAAATTTCCAGATACCAGTTTCCTTGCGGTTTTCAACGTCGATTTCTGGCATGTTAGACAAGGCCAATTCACCTTCTGCTTGGTCAAAGCGAAGAGCTAGGTCAAAGGTTGCTTTGGCTTCTGGCTCATCCACACATGGGAAGGCTTCACGAGCAAAGTGACTTTCAAACTGAGTTGACAAAACTTCTTTCTTAACACCATCAACTGTATAGTATGATGGGTAGATTCCTGTCATGTTATCTGTGATTTTACCTGAAAATGCTAGAACCAATTCAACTGAACCAGCTTCTGCAAGTTCGATATGAAGAGCTTCGTTTTCATTATCAACTGTAAATGGACGAGCTTGACCTGCTACTTCAACAGAAGCAATCTCTAGGTCTTTTTGGTGAAGGGAAATACGGTCACTTTTAGCTTGACCAGTAATGGTTACTTTTCCTGAAAACGTCTTGGTCTCACGACTCAAGTCTAAAAACAAATCATAATGTTCAGGAACAAATTTTTCGATATAATGTTCTACTGCTTGCATCATTTTCTCCTATTCTATATTTCTGAGCAAATGCTCTAGTTCAAACATACCTATTTTATCATATTTTAAGTCAGAAAAAAGCTTTGGACGGTGATTTCCAAAACTTTCTTCCTTCTAGTTGTCTACATAGGGTAGACCTTGCGAAATTCTTCTAAAACAACCTTGCTGTCAGGTGTAAAATCCAGACCTGCTTCTCCTAACCAGTCTTTGAAAAAGTCCTCATGAACCTGATGCCAGTAGGCCAGAGATTTGTCTCCTTCGCCTTCCTTGTAGGCATGGTCGGCTGAAACCTGATGGAAAGGCTGAATGGAAACCTTTGTAATTTCAACGATGCAAACAGCTTGATCCTTACTGTCTAAAATAACATCAAAGGTCCCTTCTTGGGGAAGAGGTTCGTCCTCTACTGCGTAAAGATCGTAAGCTGAAGCTGTTGCTGTTTTTTCTCCTTTAAAGACCAGATCCGCTAAAAGGTCTGGTTCCACTCCAAAAGCCCAGGCATCTATCTCATCACCGATAGATGGGTTGATTTGCTTGTAGGCATTCCACATTTCTTGAGGTGTCATGGGTTCTCCTTTGTATTTTTTTACTTTCTTCTTTTACACGTTTGAGATGGTCTGGATGGTCAATTTTTAAATCAAAAATCTCCGGAATAGAACTGTAGTGGATAATGCATTTGATATCCATCTGATTCATTCTTTGCATGAAAGAAACATTCAGATATCCTGCCACGGCGAAATCTATCTTTTTCATCCTTGCTTTATCCTGCATCTGTCTCAGCATTTCTAACATAATGGGACTTTCCATATCATGCCATTGACTGTTTCTCACTGTCGCAAAAACAAAAGAAGTCAAATCATTCATTCCCACTACAATCTTTGAAATACCAGTTTCCAGTATCCTGTCCAAGTCAAAATAAGCTGATGGTAATTCAATCATCGTGCCGACTTTCCCGGTAAAACCATACTGACGCAATACTGTAATAGCTTGTTTTAATTGTTCAGCATCATTGACAAAAGGAAAAATAACAGACAGATTGGGTTTGGTTTGAAAAACTTTTGTAACAACATGTGCTTCAGCATGAAATTCATCCAAACACGCCAGTAAACGCCTAGTTCCTCTATATCCAAATAAGGGGTGGCGTTCATCAAAATACTCTTTAGTCCCGTCTAGATAATTTGCTTCTGCATTTGTTAACTCTGAAAAGCGATACCAGACTTCTTCATCTGGGTACAAATGGCAAATAGTGTCTAGATAATCTTTTACAAATAGCTGACAACTTGCTAATAGGATGTTTTGATTAAGCTCTCTCAGCAAGTATTCCCCACGAATCATGCCGACGTGGTGCAATAGTTGTGGGTAAACTTTTTCAACAATTCTTTCGCCACTAAGAGCTAGTTGATTTTGCATGTTTTACCTTCCAATTATTATAGCTTGTCATGTCCAATTCTGGAAATCCTCGTAACTCTGCCTTCACCTTCAATACTAAGGGGGAGGCATTTTCTTCGGTAATCTGCTCAAGAGGAAGCCAAATTGCCTTTGCTGAATCATTGCTTCCGTCAAGAACTTCATGAGGAAGGGATTTTTGAGAGCGTTCTAAATCAAGTACTATATCATAAAAGGCCATGACATGATGTACTGCAAAGTCTTGACCCTCTTCTTGAACCATTACATCATAAATCCTAGGATTTGAAGAACGGCTAAGAGTATAGCCTGTCTCTTCCAAAACTTCTCTCTTGAGGGTTTCTGTCAACCCTTCACCTGCTTCCTGACTACCACCAGGTAAATCAAAACGATGTTGATAAGGTCCTCTCGTTTTCTCAATGCAGAGTAATTTTCCTTTCTCATAGCAAATGCCATAGACACCAAAGTGATTTTTGATTTCCATATTCCACTCTTTCTAAAAGTCAAAGATTTCTAGCTCACCTTATCCCTTAAAAGGAAAGAGGCTATAGATTTCATGTTCCTTGATATACTTCTTCAGTATCTCCATATTCTCTTCAATTTTTGCCTGAATATCTGTCTCTTCACACGTTGACTCAGCAATAAAGAGGTGAATCTTCAATAAATCTGTCAAGTATAGCAGACGACGTTCCATTTCTGATTCAAGACTTGAAGCTTGCTCGATTTTTGCAAGCTTTTGCTCCAAGCTATCACCATTCAAAAATCTCTGATGAACTTTCCTTCTTATGTTTCGAGTGGATTCCTCCCCTTGTTCTAACGGAGACAAAAGGAGTTTTTTATAGGCAGATAGATTATTTTCTGTTTCTCTTTCCATATAGGCCAATAAAACCAGAGAACTATCAACAAAGGTCCAAGTGTTATAATTTCCTTCAAATGGGACTTGTATGACACTCTCCAATAATTTCTTAGCCATTTCCTCTTGACCATCTAGATAAAGTAGATAGGCCAGATGATTAAGCGATTCTAGATAGTTAGCTTGGGTTTTCTTATTCTTTTTTAAAATTTTATCTAAATAGAGATGTAGGTCTGGATGTTTTTCCAGTTGTTCAACTACTTCTGGTAGCTTCATTTGAAATCCTTTCTATTCTTTTTTAAAAATTTAAAGAGTTTTTGTCAACTAATCCAACTCTGCTCGACTGAACAAGTCTTTCATGGCTTCGATATCATCGCAAAACTCTTTAAAGCCAAGAGCAAATCTAGCCAAGGCGTCTACCTTGGATGAATAGGCGCAAAACATACTTCCTTCAGGATCAAAGTCGATAGCATCGCTTAATTCAGGCATTTTTTCCTCCAAAAATACTAAAGCTAGGGATGCCCAATCATAGCCATTCCCTTCAAATCCCTCCTCTTCTCGAGTGTCAAACACTTCCTGTCTGTATTCCCCATCAGGGTAATAAATAAACGACCCGCGAACATTTTGAGGATCCTCATCATAAACGAGCAAGTTAAAAGGGGAAATTTTTTCATTTATGTTTTCGTAATCTATCATTTCTTAACTCCTTTTTTTATTGTCAATGGAACTGAAACATTCTAGCTTTGTAACTAGGGTTCAAAAAGCATAAAGCAATCATGCTGCTGATAATAATTCAAAGCCTCGACCAAGTCTTGGTGACTTGCATCTGACTTTTCCTCAAGTGCGACTGCAAGAACATCAATCAACTGCTCTCCATAGTAGACTATCTGGAAATCTTGCTCCGATGCATCAGCTGGGTAGACATCAGAGTCGTCCACTACATCCGGATAATCAGATACCCAGTAGAGTCTAGCTAGTTTCAGTTCTCCATCCTCCTTGCCATAGAGACAAAAATTATCTGAAGTTAATTGATCCGCTATGACCTGCTCGATTATCTGCCCTAGTGAAAGTTCTTGGTGTTTTCGCATCCCGTCTCCTTTTTTATCTCACTCTTCAACAAAAGAGTTCAAAAATTCCTCAAAAGAAGCCCATTGACCATAGATCTCAGCTTTTTCTTCTAAAACATAGAAATACACCTTGCCATAATCCTCTGACCTTAGAGAAAGTGCATAGTTGCCAGAACCAGGATCATAGGCGAAATGGAGCAGGTCTGTAGCCCTAAATCCTGCAGGCACAGCCTCATCGTCATACCATGTAAGAGATTGGCACATTTCCTCAAGTGAATTAAAGGAATTGAAAGGAAAGAGGTGATGTTCATCGTGGACACCCCTTACTTGGGGCTGACCACCGTTGTTCTTGAGATAAAAATTTTTCATGGCTTCTGGCAATTTCTTTCCAAGAATCTCCTCAGATTGTAATAGGTCTTCTTTTGAAATCGGTGAATCTTCATCAAGCATCCTAAACATGATTACTCCCTTCAGTTTTCTACAATTCTTCTTTTAGTACCTTGTCAATAAAATCATAGACGTTTTTAGCAACTTTTTGCATTTCTAAGGAACCTATAGCTCCCAAGTCATTTTCATAAATGCAATCATCAGAATTTTTCTTGATAAAGTAAGCCAAATCTCCTTCCTGTCCAATCATAAAGTAATCTGGCTCTACTTCCTCAATCTGATAAGTCTCATTACGCTCTTGAAGGTCCTCCTTAGCATACAAACAGATACCTGTATCTCCAATTTCATAGGGGTCAATCTCTTCCCACTCTGATAAAAACTGATAGTAGAGATTGGGCAAGACAAATCCAAACTCATCTCTTTTCATAGCTTACCTCCACATATTCACTGAATATCAACTATATTACTTCAAAGACCAACCACCATCAATAGTCAGGATTTGTCCCTGCATGGCAGATGCATTCCCACTTGCTAAAAAGAGGCTAATCTCTGCTACTTCTTCTGGTTCTATCCAGCGTTTGATGGGTGTTTCACTAGCTACCCAGTCTGCTAGACCACCTGGTTCAAAGTCTGCTGCGGTCATACCAGTTTTGACTGCACCAGGAGCAATCCCAAAGACCTGGATACCTGCTTCTGCATAGTCCAAAGCTAATTGCTTGGTAAATCCAGCCAAGGCATGTTTAGAAGAGGTATAGGCGTGACCACCACCGCCTGCTAGATTTGAAGCGATGGAGCACATATTGATGATAATCCCATGTTTATGTTCCAGCATGTTTGTCAGATAATAGCGGGTCAACTCTACTGGAGTTACATAGTTTATTTCAAAAATCTCTTGAATTTCTTGGGCTGATTGTTCCAATAAGGGTTTGTAGCCATCCAATACACCTGCCGTATTACAAAGAATATCGACTCGAGGGCACCAATCAAAAATTGGTTCTAAGTCAAGTGTTAAATCACGTTGTAGAAAGTGAAAGTCGCCTTTCAAGGCAGGCTTTTCACCCTGATCCACACCAAAAACTTGATAACCATTTTCTAAAAAGAGTCGAGCTTGAGCCAGACCAATCCCTGAACTAACGCCCGTAACTAAGACACGTTTAGTCATAGACTTCAACCCAATCCGTCGCTAGGACATCACAAGGTGTCGGACTCCACATGGAAAAACCTTCCCCTTCTCCAGATACGTTGATGAGGAAATAGGGTGTCACTTCAAGAGCGACCCCGTTTTGCTCGATAGTGTCAAAAAGTTGGACATAGTTTTCAGCCCCACCCCAGCCAGTACGTACATATTTTTTCTTAGCCTTTAGTCCAGGCAAAATTTCTTCAAATGTCATGTTTTTCTCCTTTGTTATCTATGAATCTTAATTTAATTATAACAAAAAACCGTTTTCCAACGGCTTTTTGACTGTGATTATTCTGATTTATATAACTTGAGAAAACTATCACCATTGCAATCCAGCTTCTCTAATTTCCTTTTTAGAGGCAAACTTTCCATTTGGTCGATGCCATCTTCCATTTCTATCTCTAAAGTAGCCACCTGTATTACTACTTTGTGATTCTTCTTCTGCTGGTGCTGGTGCTTCAGTTTCCTGCTGTGTCTGTTCTTCTTTAGCCTTCTCTTCTGCTTCTTTTTTAGCTTTTTCTTGTGCTTCTTTTTCTTCAGCCTCTTTCTTGGCTTTTTCCTCGGCTGCCTTAAGCTCTGCAGCGCGTTCTTCAGCTGACTTGACCGTATTCTTTGCAGTACCATCTGCATAATTTATTTCAGCATTGGCTGAAACGTTATCCAAGGCGACATGGGTTACGGAATACTTATCAATTTTTTCCTTGCTACTACCTAATTTAATTTCAAGCAAATTTCCATCCTGATCAATTCCTACGTACTGTAAGATAATCTGTCTTGGAATCAATTCATTATCCTTATAGACAGCTGTCACCTTATAGTCAAGGTAATAGTTTGGATGATTTGCAAGCCATGAATCAAGCCCATTTTCATAATAGAGCATGCTACTTTGATTTTTGTCATCCGTTCCAGTAAAGGCACCTGTATTTAACCAAGCTGTCATAGGAACTAGATTGCGGCCTTCATCGTTAAGTCCACTAAATTGATACCCAACTAAATGACCGCGATTCATCAGCCAAGCCTCTTTAGAACCATCTCCGTAGTAAAATTTATAGTTATGCCATCCAACTGGATCAAAGGTTAATTTAGCTTCTCTCTTTTCTTTAGGCTCATCACTATCTTTTAGCTGAATGTGAGCATAAGTTGCACGGGATTTTGAATCAAGTTCCCCGAGTTCTAGCTGTTTTTCATTTTTAAAAGTAAGTAAGCCAGCTTCCTTGTATAACTTTGTATTATCCTGCGTAGTCTGTTCAGTCGTTACAGGTTCAGCTACTTTCGCCTCTTCCTTATGTTTCGAGCAGCCAACAGATGTCAGTAATGAAAGTAAAACAACAGAAGTCAAAACTATTCTTTTCATTTCAAATGCCCCTATTTTATTAAAATGTTTATTATATTGTTATTTTATACAATTTTACCATATATAGTTTGCATTTTCAAACAATTATATAGAGTTTTAAACAAAGATAAAAAGAGCGAAGTCATACCTCGCTCTTTGATTTCAAATTCATGAAAAGATATAGAATATTTTTATCGTATTTTATTTAATTTCTATAAGTTTTTGATATATTTTTTTAGTTAGTTCTTGTTGTTGGCTTGCTGTTAATCTTGAAGAGGTTCGAATCAAAACTGTACCATAAACATAATGCGAACCAGGTTGAAGAGCGGTTCCATCGTATGTACTAATATAATTATTACGTTTTTCTGCTTCCTCTTTAGTCTTATATACTTCTATATTTCCTCCAGCATCATTGCCTTTTTGAATAATATCAGATCCGTTTACTGGTGGATTTACTTGATTATCTACAAAATAAACCGATGCTGTATAGCCACCTTGTTTATTTAAATGCCTATTTGGATCATTACTTTCTGTCACAGATTGTACTCCTGTAATTGTATCAACCTCTTTTAGTCGTTCCTCAATAAAAGTACTAGATGGATTCGTAATTTGTTTTAATTGAATGACGCTATTCTTGTATTTTTCAAGTTTGTCCTTTAACTCATTTTGAATCTCAGTATAACTTAACGGTTGATTCATTTCATCAGTCTGATTTTCAATATCTTTTGTTTTTTTCTCTATTTCAGGTACTTTTCTTATTGATTTTTGAGTTTCTTCAACAGAATTCTTTAAATCATCTAAAGTATTTGGTTCTAGTGCTTCTTCTCCTTTTTCAACCACCGTTTCAGCCTCAGATAATAAGTCTTCAATATCTTTATTTTTTTCTTTTAGAGATGTAGAAGCCTTCTCAAAGTTACTGACAGCAGTTTTATAAGGTACATAAGATAAAAAATAATAACCCAAACTAACACCTAGTACTGCAAATATCATAATAGATATGATTGCTATATTTTTTTTCATATTTACTTCCCCTAAAAAATTTTTTATTTTATTATACTATCATTGGTTTGCATTTTCAAACAATTATATAAATATTTTTACAAATATAAAAAGAGCGAGATCCTACCTCGCTCTTTATAAAATATTTCTTTAGTTTCTAAGGCAAATCATTCCCAGCTGCTAGGTAAATCTCATACCATTCTTTTCGAGTCAGGTTGACATGACTTGCTTGGCTTGCTTCTATCAAATGTTTAGGGTTAGTTGTTCCTACTACTGCCTGCATCTTAGCTGGATAGCGTAACACCCAAGCGATAGCAATAGCTGATGGGCTCACACCGTATTTTAAGGCTAATCGATTTAGGACTTGGTTTAATTGTTGGAACTTCTCATTGCCGACAAAATTCCCTTTGAAATATCCGAACTGCAAGACTGACCAGGCCTGAATAACCATGTCGTTTAATTTGCAGTATTCAAAGATGCTTCCATCACGCAAAGCTGCCTTGTCACCTTCCATATTGACATGGAAACCTGATTCAAATCCTGGCGTGAAAGCTGCGCTTAGTTGTAATTGATTGATAGATAAAGGTTGTTTGACTTCTTTCTTCAGTAATTCCATCATCATAGGATTTTGATTGGACACACCGAAGTCTCGAACTTTACCTGATTTGTGTAGAATATCAAAGGCTTGAGCCACTTGATCAGCTTCCATCAAGGCATCTGGGCGATGGAGAAGCAAGCTATCTAGATAATCAACCTGCAATCTTTTTAGAATCCCGTCTACTGACTCTAAAATATAATCTTTTGAAAAATCAAAATAGGTAAATTCTTCTATGCGAATGCCACACTTGGACTGGATCCACATCTTTTCTCGCAGGTCAGGACGATTGTTTAACACTTGTCCCAGTAATTCTTCGCAACGACCTCCACCATAGATATCTGCCAAGTCAAAGGCATTGATTCCTACGGATAGGGCTGTTTCAACCAACTCCTCAACCTCTTTAACCGACTTGTCACTGATTCGCATCATGCCTAGAACGATTTCGGACAATTCTCTTTTCTCTTGACCAAATGGAATGTATTTCATGGCAATTTCCTCCGTTTTTCTTCATTATAAAGCAGAATGACACTTTTATCAACTGCTATCTCACAAAAGAAAAGAACCAGCTCAAACTGGTTCTTTAATCTTATCCAATCACACTTCCGTTTGGTACAGCTGGATCAACTGTGAGAAGGGTTAATTTGCCATCATGTTCAGCTGAGAGGATCATACCTTGGCTGACATATTTCTTCATCATCTTACGAGGTTTAAGGTTGGCAACGATTTGGACTTTCTTGCCGACCAATTCTTGTTCGTTTGGATAATATTTTGCAATACCAGAAAGGATTTGACGGTCTTCACCGTCACCAGCATCAAGGCGGAATTGAAGCAACTTATCAGAGCCTTCCACTTTAGAAACTTCTTTGACCTCTGCAACACGGATTTCGACCTTGTCAAAGTCTTCAAACTTGATTTCATCCTTGTTGAGTTTGAGTTCAACTTCATCTGGATTCCATTCTTTTTCGACGGCTGGTTTGTTGCCTTCCATTTGTTCCTTGATATAGGCGATTTCTTCTTCCATATCGAGACGTGGGAAGATTGGGGTTCCTTTGGCAACTACTGTTACTCCTGCAGGGAAATCTGCCAGGCTCAAGTTTTCAAGGCTAGTAACTTCTGCTAGACCAAGTTGAGTCAAGACTGCACGACTAGTTTCCATCATAAATGGCTCAATCAAGTGAGCTACGACACGAAGGCTAGCTGCCAAGTGGCTCATCACACTTGCCAATTGGTCACGAAGAGCTTCATCCTTAGCCAAGACCCATGGAGCTGTCTCGTCTATGTATTTGTTAGTACGTGAGATAAGAGACCAGACGGCTTCAAGCGCACGTGGGTAGTCAACTGCTTCCATGTGTGTATGGTAGTCAGCGATTGATTGTTCTGCAACGTCAGCAAGAGCAGTGTCAAATTCTGTCACACCTTCTACATAGACAGGGATTTGTCCATCAAAGTACTTGTTGATCATAGAAACCGTACGGTTGAGGAGGTTTCCAAGGTCATTTGCTAATTCATAGTTAATACGCCCTACATAGTCTTCTGGAGTAAAGGTTCCGTCTGAACCAACAGGAAGGCTACGCATGAGGTAGTAGCGAAGCGGATCTAGACCATAGCGTTCTACCAACATTTCAGGGTAAACGACATTCCCCTTAGACTTGGACATCTTACCGTCTTTCATGACAAACCAACCATGGGCAATCAAGCGGTCAGGTAATTTAACATCCAACATCATAAGAAGGATTGGCCAGTAGATGGAGTGGAAACGAAGAATGTCTTTTCCTACCATGTGGAAGACGGTTCCATTCCAGAACTTATCAAAGTTACCATGCTCATCTTGACCATAACCAAGAGCTGTCGCATAGTTAAGAAGGGCATCGATCCATACATAGACAACGTGTTTTGGATTTGACGGGACAGGTACACCCCAGGTAAAGGTTGTACGAGAAACTGCTAAGTCTTCCAAACCAGGCTCAATGAAGTTACGTAGCATTTCATTAAGACGGCCATCAGGAGTGATGAAGTCAGGATGTGATTTGAAAAATTCGACCAAACGGTCTTGGTATTTGCTGAGGCGAAGGAAGTAAGATTCTTCTGAAACCCATTCCACTTCGTGGCCTGATGGAGCGATACCACCAGTTACATTTCCAGAGTCGTCACGGAAAACTTCCGCAAGTTGACTTTCTGTAAAGAATTCCTCATCTGAAACTGAATACCAACCAGAGTATTCACCCAAGTAAATATCATCTTGAGCAAGCAAGCGTTCAAAAACTTGAGCCACTACTTTTTCATGGTAGTCATCAGTTGTACGGATAAATTTATCGTATGAGATATCCAATAATTTCCAGAGTTCTTTAACTCCAACTGCCATGCCATCAACATAGGCTTGAGGTGTGATGCCAGCTTCTTCTGCTTTTTGTTGAATCTTTTGGCCATGTTCATCAAGACCAGTCAGATAAAAGACATCGTAGCCCATCAGGCGTTTGTAGCGAGCTAGGACATCACAGGCGATAGTCGTGTAGGCAGAACC
This sequence comes from Streptococcus sp. HMSC061D10, assembly GCF_001808865.1. Classification (NCBI taxonomy): domain Bacteria; kingdom Bacillati; phylum Bacillota; class Bacilli; order Lactobacillales; family Streptococcaceae; genus Streptococcus; species Streptococcus sp. HMSC061D10. The sequence continues at coordinate 127,539 of NZ_KV795027.1, forward strand.
GATATGAAGTTTACCAGATGGATAGTAAATCGGTGTTGTAATATAAAAATTCTTTTCAGACATAATTTTTCCTTTCCAGGCAAATGAAACCTGTTTTTCTAACACTTCATTATATCATATTTTGATGATTTTCGATAAGGAAATCCATACAAAAACAAGACAGACTGATGTCCATCTTGTTTTTCCTGTTGATTATCTTATTCATAGCGAAGAGCTTCAATCGGATCTAACTTAGAAGCCTTATTGGCTGGTAGAACACCAAATATCATACCGATGCCAGCTGAGACAGCTAAGCTAAAGAGAGCGATTGGGATGGATACTCCAACTTCGATTCCTGCAATCATATTTTGAAGAAGAACTCCTGCAAGCATGGTCACCCCTGCAGCAAGCACCAGACCGATGAATCCACCTAACATGGTCAAAATCATGGATTCAATCAAAAATTGAACCAGAATATTAGCTCGTGTAGCTCCTAGTGCTTTTCGTAGACCAATCTCACGGGTACGCTCTGTCACCGAAACAAGCATAATGTTCATAACACCGGTACCACCAACAAAGAGAGAAATCCCCGCAATGGCACTAATAATCGTTGTTACAAAGCCAAACATTTGTTGCACTTCTTGGAAGGCGGCAGAAGCATCTCCTACCTGATACTCCCCTTGTTGGAGACCTGCAATCTCCGTCATTCTTCTTGCTAACTCAGGTCCCAAAGTCTGAGTCAGAGTCGTATCGTTAACACGAAAAACAATATCAGAAATTTCGTCGGTGTTAAAATTAGCCGCAAGAGAAATATTGGTCGTGATTGGTAGTCCTCCGACTCCAAAGGCTTTTGCAGCCTTAGCTTCTTTACTTGCATAAACACCAATAACACGGTAACTGATTTCATTTACTTCAACAAGCTGATTGAGTGCTTCTTGTGCAGAACCAAAAAGGCTATTAGCAAGTTCTTCATCTAAAATGATAACACTAGCGAAATCCTTATAATCTTGTGTTCTTAAACTACGGCCTGCAATGATTTCATTTTCAACCGCATCCATATAGGTGATGTTTCCACCTGTCAAGCTGGCACGTTCAACCTTCTTATCCTTATAAGTCAAGGTCACATTGGCTGAGTTAGTCACATAGTAACTATCCACTCCCTTGAGTTTAGCAGCTTCTTTAACCCAGGCTTCTTGTGGTTTAGGTAGTTCAACAAAAACATCTTCCTCTTTACCAGACAGGGTTAGAGCAGATTGCTTCTGAGTAAAGGATCCGTCCTTACTCTTGGTAGGTGAGAAAAAGACATGGATATCTTTCTGGGACTTGGTCATGTTTTTATTGACTTGACGCGACAGGGAGTCTCCCAAGGCCATGATGACGACAACGGATGATACGCCGATAATGATACCAATCATGGTTAAGAAAGAACGCATCTTGTGGGCCATAATGGATGAAAAGGCAAATTTCAGATTCTGCATCTTAGTTTTCCTCCTTTTCTACGAAACCACTATCAGATGAAATGACGCCATCACGAATGACAATCTGACGCTTAGCGTAAGCAGCGATTTCAGGCTCATGCGTAACCATAATGATGGTTTTTCCTTCTTTATTTAGTTCAACTAAGAGTTGCATGATCTGATTTCCAGTTTTAGTATCCAAAGCTCCAGTAGGCTCATCTGCCAAGATAATCGAAGGATTGTTAACAAGTGCACGCGCTATGGCAACCCTTTGCTTCTGACCACCTGACAACTCCGAAGGTAAGTGATGGCTACGCTCAGTCAACTCAACCTTTTCCAGATACTCTTCTGCTAATTTGCGACGTTTTGAAGCTGAAACTCCAGCATAAATCAAGGGCAATTCTACGTTTTGAAGAGCATTAAGCTTAGACAAGAGAAAGAATTGTTGAAAGACGAAGCCGATTTCCTGATTTCGAACCTTGGCTAATTGTTTTTCACCCAAACCAGCTACTTCTTTTCCATCTAGAAAATACTGCCCACTTGAAGGGGTATCTAACATACCAATGGTATTCATGAGGGTAGACTTCCCAGAACCAGATGGTCCCATGATTGCCACAAATTCTCCCTCATGAACTTCTAGGTTAATATTCTTGAGGACTAGTAGTTCTTGGTCACCATTACGATAGCTACGGCAAATATTTTTGAGGCTAATTAGTTGCTTCATCAGTCTTCACCTCTTTTCCTTCTTGCAAGGAAGCTGTCGGATTACTGATGACTTTTGCTCCATCTGTCAGACCAGATGTGATTTCTTGATTTTCTGCATCTGCATTGCCCAATCCAACTTCAACTTTTTTGGCTTTTTGATTTTCATCAAGAATCCAAACATAGTTTTTATCTTCTTCCATAACTACACTCGAAATTGGAACAATCAAGGCCTTGCTCTTATTCTTGACTTCAACACTGACTGTAAAGCCCTGTTTCAAGTCACCGATTTCACTAGTTACATCGACTGTATATGGGTATTTAGAACCTGTGTTTGAACCAGCTAAGCTACTGCTTGCTTCACTGTTATTTTTTGGATAATTTGAAATATAGCTAATCTTACCATTCCAAGTTTTATCTGGGTAAACCTTGGAAGTGAAAGTGACTTCTTGACCTACAGATAGATTGGCAAGGTTGTACTCAGAAAGCTCTCCCTTGACCTGCAAGTTATCGTTACTTACGATATGAATCAAAACTTGACTATTTCCTGTTGGAGATTTTGAAACGTTCCGATTCACTTCAACAACTGTTCCCTCTACCGTACTCAAAACTGTAGCTGCATTCAACTGGGCTTGAGCTTTTTCGAGTTGCGCTTCTGCATCTGCACGCACATCACGAGCATCGCTGATTTGAGAATCAATAGCAGCTGTAGCAGAACCGGATGACTGAGCTGGCGCTTGTCCAGTTGCTCCTTCTAAACCTGCTTGCGGAAGGCTAGGTGTTGCTGCGGCGGTATTTCGAGACTCATTCAGTTCATTGATATGACGGTCAGCTTTAGCAACAGCACGACTGGCAGCATCATAGGCAGCCTGGGCTTCTGTGCTACTATACTTAACGAGAGCCTGTCCTTCGCTGACCTGATCACCAACAGAAACCAAGACCTCATCCAAGTCACCCTTGCTTGCATCATAATAGATGTATTGTTCATTCTGAGCAGTTACTGTACCAGATAAAAGAACTGAAGATGCCACAGACCCCTCTTTGGCAAGGACAATCTTAGCAGATTCATCTTTTGCTGCAGCTTGATTTGGTTGTCTCAATAGAAGAACAGCTGCTGCTCCCACTACAAGTACTGACGCCACTCCAATAGCAGTAAATAAAGGCCATTTCTTAGCTTTTGACTTTCTTTTCATAGTAATACCCCTTTTATAAATATATATGTTAAGATTATAGCACACATCCTAAAAATGGACAATTAATTTCTCATTATCCAAAAACATTTGCTAAAATCTTTTATTGTTGTATTAGTTATATAATACACTTTCTTTTTTATTTTTGCAAGCATTTTCTTAAAAATTTTAAGCGTAGCAGATTTTTGCATTGACCTCCAAAAAAAGATAGAATATGACTAGAAAACAAGTAAAGGAGCTTTCTATGAGAGAATATGATATTATCGCCATTGGAGGAGGTAGCGGGGGAATTGCTACCATGAATCGTGCTGGTGAACATGGTGCTAAGGCGGCAGTTATTGAGGAAAAGAAATTAGGTGGAACTTGTATCAACCTCGGCTGTGTCCCTAAAAAAATTATGTGGTACGGTGCTCAAATCGCAGAGAGTATCCACAAATATGGACCTGACTATGGTTTCACAAGCACTGGGAACGAATTTGATTATGCAACGCTTCGTAAGAATCGTGAAGCCTATATTGACCGTGCTCGTTCTTCTTATGGTGGAAGCTTTAAGCGTAACGGAGTTGATTTGATTGAAGGACGTGCCGAGTTCGTTGATGCTCATACAGTCAGTGTCAATGGTGAGTTGATCCGTGCTAAGCATATCGTGATTGCAACTGGGGCCCATCCTCATATTCCTGCCATTCCTGGTGCTGAACTAGGTGGTAGTTCTGATGATGTCTTTGCCTGGGAAGAATTGCCTGAATCGGTAGCTATTCTAGGTGCTGGTTACATTGCTGTCGAATTAGCTGGCGTACTCCATACCCTTGGTGTACAGACTGATTTATTCGTCCGTCGTGAACGTCCACTTCGTGGATTTGATAGCTATATCGTTGAGAGCTTGGTTCAAGAAATGGAAAATACTGGATTAAACCTCCACACCCATAAGGTTCCAGCAAAACTTGAAAAAATCGAAGAAGGCATTAGGATTCATTTTGAAGATGGGAGCACCCATACCGCCAGTCAAGTTATCTGGGCAACTGGTCGCCGTCCAAATGTTGAAGGACTTCAACTCGAAAAAGCTGGTGTTACTCTCAATGAACGTGGCTTTATCCAGGTTGATGAATATCAAAACACTGTCGTTGATGGTATCTACGCTCTTGGAGATGTCACAGGTGAGAAAGAACTTACTCCTGTCGCAATCAAGGCTGGCCGCACTCTATCCGAAAGACTCTTCAACGGCAAAACCAATGCCAAAATGGACTACACGACTATTCCAACTGTTGTCTTCTCTCACCCAGCTATCGGAACTGTCGGTCTAACTGAGGAAGAAGCTATCAAAGAGTATGGACAAGAAAACATTAAAGTTTATACTTCAAAATTTACTTCTATGTATTCAGCAGTAACTAGCCACCGTCAAGAAGCTCGCTTCAAGCTAGTTACAGCTGGTGCAGACGAAAAGGTAGTTGGTCTTCATGGCATCGGCTACGGCGTTGATGAAATGATTCAAGGTTTTGCTGTAGCAATCAAGATGGGAGCTACAAAAGCTGACTTTGATGCGACGGTCGCTATTCATCCTACAGGTTCAGAAGAATTTGTGACCATGCGTTAATACAAAAAGAGACCATCTTGGTCACTCAGATTGAAGAAAAAGCCTATATAAGAGCATTTTCTTCAATCTTTTTCTTTTATTAGAGCAAATTATAAAACACTTAAAAATAGCATCCCATCAGGATTCCTAAGAATTTTCACTATGTGATAACCAATCTCCATAAGGGTGCTTTTTTTATTACGGATAAGATCTATCTGTGTTCTGAAAAAAATCCTAGCCGACTTTTTTGTCTCAATCGGCCGTTACAAATTTGTAACCTTTATTTTTAAAATAGGTTGACAATCATCCCCCTTCCAGTATAATAGTTACTATAAATTAAAAAAGAGGTTAACTATTATGAAAAAAGCACACATTTACGCTATTCCTGCTATTGGAGCTGCTCTGATTGCAGTATTAGCCCAAATCAGTATCCCAATTGGACCAGTACCATTTACTCTACAAAACTTTGCTATCGGACTCATTGCTACTGTTTTTAGACCAAGGGAAGCCGTTCTTTCTGTTGGTCTCTATCTCTTGCTGGGTGCTATCGGTATTCCTGTCTTTGCCAGTGGAGGAGCTGGTTTTCATGTTTTGGTAGGTCCAAGCGCTGGCTATCTTTGGTTTGACCTTGTCTATGCTGGGCTTACGTCCTATCTTATCCATAAGAAAAGTAGCTATATTCGTATCTTTCTTGCAAATCTCTTGGGAGATTCCCTTGTCTTTGTTGGTGGTATTCTCAGCCTCCACTTCCTTGCTGGTATGCCTTTTGATAAAGCACTAGCTGTCGGTGTACTTCCCTTTATCATTCCTGATCTTGCAAAAATCCTTGCCATCAGTTTTATCGGTCGACCACTCCTTCAACGTCTCCATACTCAATCCTATTTTTCAAGCAAATAAAAAGAGGCCGGGTTTGTACTGACCCCAAAAAGTTAGACAATT
>NZ_KV795028.1:0-396 GCF_001808865.1 Streptococcus sp. HMSC061D10
GCTTTCGCTGTCACATTTCCTTCTGGAATAGCTACAGTTGGTGTGATTGTTGCTTTACCATCTGTTCCTGCAGTTGCTTCACCGATCTTGTTGCCGTCTTTGTCGAACAATTCAACCTTAGAACCTGGTTCTGCATTAACTTCAACTGGTGTCTTAGTACCTGCTTTACCTGTAAGGTCTGTCTTAACTTCTGGTTTCGCTGGGGCTTCTGTATCTGGTGTTGATGGTGTTGTAGCTTTCGCTGGCTCACTTGGCTCTGATACATTGCCTGATGGGTCTGTTGCTTTCGCTGTCACATTTCCTTCTGGAATATTAACAGTTGGCGTAACAGTTGCTTTACCGTTGTTATCAGCTGTACCTTCACCAATCTTGTTGCCGTCTTTATCGAACAACTCT
>NZ_KV795029.1:0-33165 GCF_001808865.1 Streptococcus sp. HMSC061D10
TAATTGTCTAACTTTTTGGGGTCAGTACAATTTTTCCCGACCTCTTTTTGTTTAAGGATGTTTATCTTTCTTTGAATTGCTCATGATTCGAATGAATAAATCTTTGTATTTATATTTTAAATAGGTTTCGTGTAAATACAATAAAGCCACGTAGACAATCATGAAAATGGCAGTTAGGTAGAACAAATCAAATGTTGTTTGAGCGTAATGAGTAGCTGCCCCATAAGAAACGAAAGCATCTAAAATCACCCAAGGAAGATACTTGTAATATTTGCTTAACATAAGCTTACACCTCCAATATCCTATTTCAATTTTATTATAGCCCTTCAAGAAAAAAATGCAAGCGATTACACGTATAAAATATAGTATTCTCATAGGAAAAATTTTCCTGTTTTTTTAAATTCTTTACGAATAAAAGATATAGGAGGGATAAGGAAATAAATGTACTAAAAAATAATTCTAAAAAATTTTAGATAAATAGTTGACAGATTCAAAAACAAATATTACAATAATGTTACAAAAGTATTTCTTAACATTTCAAAAATGTTACAAAAGGAGCATAAAATGAAAAATAAAACTTCTATCAAATTAATGGCTGCAACTGTACTCGCTTCAACATTACTATTGGGGGCTTGTGGCAATAAGAAAGAGAATACTGCAAGTGATAGTTCTAGCAAGACAACACAAGCATCTTCTAGTTCTAAGGCAAGTTCTTCAAGTAAAGAGAACAAGACTCAGAAGTCCTCAAGTTCAGCTTCAACAGAAAAAGCTAAATCATCATCTTCTGATCAGTCAACGACTACTGCTAACCAATCGCAAGCAACACCAGCACCAGAAACAAAACAAAGTCAAGAACCTTCTGCTAAGCAAACCCCTTCTCAAGCCCCATCCAATCAACAAGGAACACAAGCAAAATCGAATCAGTCAGCTTATGATCCAGCAACTGATCGCAAACTCCAAGACAAGCAAGCAGAGCACAACAAACGTTATAAAGGTGTCTTGACTATGGTAGACAAAGATTTTTCGGCTGCGGCTGGAAATTGGAAGGGTGCGAATGGTGAAACGATCACTGTTTCATCAGCTGGTCAATTTACAGTAGAATCTGCTGATGGCAAGAAAGAAAACTACTCTATCCAAAGCTATTCTTATACCCTTGATGATGGGAAATACAATGCTGAAGTAGGTGGTGGAAAAGTCATCCAAATTACAACAGGTGCAGATGGTACTGTTTCAAGTGTTATTTTGATTAAGCCATAGACTTCAGTACAGAAATAATTTGTTTAAAAATAGTTCAGTTGATGAGTACCTACAGCATTTGAAGTTGATAAGACGTCATAAATGAACTCCAGAGATGAGACTAACTTAGGAGTATATGTAATCATGTCTACCTGAACTGACCATTTTTCACTTAGTTTCTCCGAGAGAAGTGGTATAATGAAAAAATCAAAGGGAAACGAGTGATGAATCAATGACGGATAAATTAATTTTACCTCAAAACACACGGCTCATGGGAGTGTTTCTTGGCTTTATCGGTGGTTCTTTGGATGTATTCTGTCACATCCAGTACCATAGTTTGGTGGCAACACAGACAGGGAATATCCTCCTACTGATATCAGATTGGCACGATTCACATGTCATCAATACCATGTTGCGATTCTGCTCGATTATATTCTTTTCCCTAGGCTTTCTTTTTGCCTTACACATGAAAGAATATCGTAAAACAGCCTATTGGCGGGTTAAGATGCTGCTTCCCTTATTTATCGGGACTCTTGTTCTGCCCTTCTTTTCCCGCTTTCCTCTATTAGAAGTTCCTTTTATTGCTTTTGGAACTGGAATGATGCTGCTAACATTTACGGGTAGTTTGATTGAAGATCATCCTTATGTCATTTTTATGACGTCTGGAAATTACCGAAAAATGTTGACTGCTTTGTATCGCATCGTTAGAGGAGAAGGAGATGTTCAAGAATATCGTCGACAAGCCTTGAACTATGGTATTGTTGTAGGTAGTTTCGTAGTGGGGGCCATTAGCTTGGCTGTATCTATGCATTTTTTCCATGAATGGTCTATTTGGATTGTCAGCTTTAATTTGTTGTTGATTATGGCATACTATATTGCTAGAGTGAAGCAGCTAGATTTGCAAGATGAAAATATATAAAAATTGGCAAATCTCAAATTGAGATTTGCCAATTTTTATACGTTTATGCTTTTTCTAACTGTAAGAGAGCTTCAATTTCTGCAAGTGTGCTTGCCTGTGAGATAGCTCCACGGAGTTTAGCGGCGCCAGATGTTCCACGGAGATAGTGAGGAGCGAGGCCACGGAATTCACGGACCGCAACCTTTTCTCCCTTGAGATCAATCAAGCGTTTTAAGTGTTCATAGGCAATTTTCATCTTGTCTTCAAAGGTTAAATCAGGCAGGATTTCTCCAGTTTCAAAGTAATGATTGATTTGATTGAAGAGGTAAGGATTTCCCATGGCTGCGCGTCCGATCATAACGGCGTCGGCACCGACTTCTTCGATACGCTGTTTGGCTTCTTGAACCGTACGGATGTCTCCGTTAGCGATAAATGGAATCTTGGTTAGAGCTTGTGCAACCTTATGAAGAGTCTCAAGGTCAGCGTGCCCAGTGTACATCTGTTCACGTGTACGTCCATGCATAGCGAGGGCAGAGACACCTGCAGCTTCGGCAGCTAGAGCATTCTCAACTGCCAGGGATGGGTCAGACCAGCCTGTACGCATTTTGACAGTAAGGGGGATATCAAGGACAGATTGAACTTTGTTAATGATAGAGTAAATCTTATCTGGGTCCTTGAGCCACATAGCCCCAGCTTCGTTTTTTACGATTTTATTAACTGGGCAACCCATGTTGATATCAACGATATCGGTCTTGGTGTTTTCTTGAATGAATTCTGCTGCGCGTGCTAGGCTGTCTTCATCGCTACCAAAAAGTTGGATAGAGACTGGGTTTTCGCCTTCATCGATATGAAGCATGTGAAGAGTTTTTTCGTTGTTGTATTGGATTCCCTTGTCAGAGACCATTTCCATGACAACGAGTCCAGCTCCAAGCTCTTTTGCAATGGTACGGAAGGCAGAGTTGGTTACTCCCGCCATGGGTGCTAAAACGGTACGATTGGGAATCTCAACATTGCCAATCATAAAAGGTGTATTAAGATTTGTCACGAATGAGTTCCTCCAGGTCGTTTTCATCAAAGTTGTAAGTAGTTTGGCAGAATTGACAAGTGATTTCCGCCCCGTGGTCTTCGTCCTTCATTTCCTGCAAGTCTGAGCTTGGAAGACTAGAAAGAGCCTTCATAAAACGTTCTTTGCTACAGTCACATTGGAAACGAATTTCTTCTTCAGACAGACGTTTGTATGGTTCGTCTCCGTAGATAGCCTTGAGAAGGGCTTCGATATGGTCATCGCTTTCTAGAAGAGTCGAAATAGCTGGCATCTCTTGGATACGTTTTTCAAAGCGAGCAATCTCTTCTTCCTTGGCTCCTGGCAAAACTTGAACGAGGAAACCACCAGCGACTTTGACCTTGTCGTCTTCATCCAAAAGGACATTGAGGCCGACTGCAGAAGGGGTCTGCTGACTTTCTGTTAGGTAGAAAGCTAGATCTTCACCGATTTCTCCCGAGATGAGGGGAGTCATAGAGTTGTAAGGATTTCCAGTACCGTAGTCTGTGATAACCAGAAATTGGCCATTACCAACAAAAGGTCCAACTAGGACTTCACCAGTTGCAGTCTTTTTGATGTCAACACCAGGATTTTGAACATAGCCTTTGACGTTCCCCTTGGTATCAGCGACCGTGATAATGGCACCTAGAGAGCTAGTTCCCAGCACCTTAACTGTTAGTTTGGTATTTCCTTTTTCATTGGCTGCGAGAATCTGGCTAGCGATAAGGGTACGGCCGAGTGCCACAGTTGAGCTAGCTTGGGTTTGATGTTTTTCTTGAGCAGTGCGGACGGTTTCAGTGCTGTCTAGAACAAAAGCACGAAAAGATCCACTTTCTGATATTGTTTTTATAATTTTATCCATAGCTACTATTTTAGCATAAAAATGCCCAAAGGGGGAGTGGGGTGCCTACTATCGTTTTAAAGTGATTTATTTATATCAGTAAAATTATGAAGAAAAAACTAAAATAGGCTAAAATGTACTCTTTAAAAATGGTAAACAGTTGAAAATAAAGAGACTAAAGTGGTAAAATGGGAACAAGAAAAAATAGTAAATGTATATTTGCATAAAATTATTGAAAATTTACAAAAAGAAGTTAATTATGGATAAAAAGAAACCAATCTATGTTTTTTTAGGACAAACTGTCCTGTATTTTATTGTTCTACTTGGTTTGCTTTACTTTTTTAGTTACCTAGGACAAAGTCAGGGAAGCTTTATTTACAATGAATTTTAGTTTAAAGGAGAAGAATCATCGTGTCTAATAAGCCGATAAAAGATATGATTGAAACCATTGAGCATTATGCTCAAAAGCAGCCTAATTTTCCGGTCTACAATGTCCTTGGAGAAGAGCATACCTATGGCCAATTGAAGGCTGATTCAGATAGCTTAGCAGCCCATATTGACCAAATGGGACTTCCTGAAAAGTCACCTGTTGTGGTCTTTGGTGGTCAGGAGTATGAAATGTTGGCTACCTTTGTAGCTCTGACTAAGTCAGGTCATGCCTATATTCCAATCGATAGCCATTCGGCCTTGGAACGAGTTTCAGCTATATTGGAGGTTGCCGAACCAAGCTTGATCATTGCTATTTCAGAGTTTCCAATCGAAACCCCAGCTGTTCCAACCTTGTCCTTGGAGCAGGTGCATGAAGCCTATGCAGCTCAAAAAGCTTATGAATTGCAGCATCCGGTCAAGGGGGATGATAACTACTACATCATCTTTACATCAGGAACAACTGGAAAACCAAAAGGGGTGCAAATTTCGCATGCTAATTTGCTCAGCTTTACCAACTGGATGATTACGGACAAGGAATTTGCGACGCCAGAGCGTCCACAAATGTTGGCGCAACCACCGTATTCCTTTGACTTGTCTGTCATGTATTGGGCACCGACCTTGGCTCTTGGAGGAACGCTTTTTGCCCTCCCATCAGCCCTTACTCAAGACTTTAAGCAACTCTTTACGACCATTTTTTCACTTCCGATTGCTATCTGGACTTCAACGCCATCTTTTGCAGATATGGCCATGCTGTCTGAAGATTTCAATGCTGAAAAGATGCCAGGGATTACCCATTTCTACTTTGATGGAGAAGAGTTGACAGTTAAAACTGCTCAAAAATTGCGCGAGCGTTTCCCAAATGCACGTATCATCAATGCTTATGGGCCAACGGAAGCGACGGTGGCTTTGTCAGCAGTTGCTGTTACAGATGAAATGTTGGCAACCTTGAAACGTCTTCCGATTGGTTACACCAAATCTGATTCACCAACCTTTATCGTTGATGAAGAAGGTAATAAATTACCAAATGGGGAACAAGGGGAAATCATCGTATCTGGACCTGCTGTTTCAAAAGGCTATATGAATAATCCTGAAAAAACAGCTGAATCTTTCTTCGAATTTGAAGGTTTGCCAGCCTACCACACTGGAGATGTTGGAACTATGACAGATGAAGGTCTTCTTCTTTACGGTGGACGGATGGACTTCCAGATCAAGTTTAATGGCTATCGCATTGAACTAGAGGATGTCTCTCAAAACTTGAACAAATCCAAGTACGTTGAATCTGCTGTTGCAGTTCCACGTTACAACAAGGATCACAAGGTCCAAAACCTCTTAGCCTATGTTATCTTAAAAGATGGCATCAAAGAACAATTTGAGCGCGACATTGATATCACGAAAGCTATCAAGGAAGACTTGGAAGATATTATGATGTCTTACATGATGCCATCTAAGTTTCTTTACAGAGAGGAATTGCCATTGACTCCAAATGGCAAGATTGACATCAAAGGATTGATTAACGAGGTGAATAATAGATGATGGATTTCCTGAAACAGCTGCCTCATATTGAGCCGTATGGGAATCCGCAGTACTTTTTGTACGTGATTACTGCTACCTTGCCAATCTTTATCGGTCTTTTTTTCAAAAAACGCTTTGCTTGGTATGAAATACTGGTTAGTCTGTTCTTTATCGTTACCATGTTGACGGGTGGCAAGACCAATCAATTGGCTGCCTTAGGGATCTATCTAATCTGGCAAATCTTGTTGGTTCTTTTTTACAAGCAGTATCGAAAAGGTCGAGACGGTAAATGGACTTTCTATCTAGTAAGTCTATTATCATTGCTTCCCATCATCTTTGTCAAGGTGCAACCAGCTATTAATGGCACACAGTCTCTACTAGGATTTGTAGGAATCTCCTATTTAACCTTTCGTTCGGTAGGAATCATTATCGAACTTAGAGATGGAGTCATAAAGGATTTGAAAATGTGGGAATATTTGCGTTTTCTTCTCTTTATGCCGACTTTCTCAAGTGGTCCCATTGATCGTTTCAAACGTTTTAATGAAAATTATCAGACGATTCCAGAACGCGATGAATTGATGGATATGCTAGCTGAGTCCGTTCGGTATATCATGTGGGGATTTCTGTATAAATTTATCCTAGCTCATATTTTAGGCGAGATTTTATTACCACCGCTAAAGAATTTAGCTTTACAAACAGGTGGCGTCTTTAACTATTATGTAGTGGCCATCATGTACACATTTGGTTTGGAGCTCTTCTTTGACTTTGCAGGTTACTCTATGTTTGCTATAGCTATTTCAAATCTGATGGGAATTCGTAGTCCGATTAACTTCAACAAACCTTTCTTGTCAAGAGATTTGAAAGAGTTTTGGAATCGCTGGCACATGAGTTTATCCTTCTGGTTTCGTGACTTTGTCTTTATGCGCATGGTCATGGTGATGACGAGAAAGAAGCTTTTTAAGAGTCGAAATGTGACTTCAAGTGTCGCCTATATCTTGAACATGCTCCTTATGGGGTTCTGGCATGGGATAACATGGTTTTATATCGTTTATGGGCTCTTTCATGGGTTAGGTTTAGTGATTAATGATGCTTGGGTTCGAAAGAAAAAAACGCTCAATAAAGAACGTAAGAAAGCAGGGCAAGCTCCCTTGCCTGAGAATCGCTGGGTTCAGTTGCTTGGCATGGTTATAACCTTCCATGTCGTGATGATTTCATTCTTAATCTTCTCTGGATTTTTGAATGATTTATGGTTTAAAAAATAAAAGGAATTAAAAAATGGATATCAAATCAGAAGTTATTGAAATTATTGATGAATTGTTTATGGAAGATGTTTCTGACATGATGGATGAGGATCTTTTTGATGCGGGTGTCTTGGACAGTATGGGAACAGTTGAATTGATCGTGGAAATCGAAAATCGCTTTGATATTCGTGTCCCAGTTACAGAATTTGGTCGTGATGACTGGAATACGGCTAACAAAATCATAGCAGGAATTACGGAGCTAAAGAATGCTTAAACGCCTGTGGCTAATCTTCGGGCCTATCTTTGTAGCGGGATTATTGGTTTTTCTTCTTATCTGTTTCTATCCAAGTAGCCCAAGTCATAATCTCATGGAGGAAAAATACTCTGCGGCTTCTGTTAGTACAGAGAGCTTTAAGGAGAGAAGCCAAAAAGTGAGAGCTCTAACAGACCCTAATATGCGTTTTGTCCCTTTCTTTGGGTCAAGTGAATGGGTTCGTTTTGATAGTATGCATCCGGCAGTACTAGCTGAAAAATATGACCGTTCTTATCGACCTTACTTTATGGGGCAGGCAGGAGCAGCCACCCTCAGCCAGTATTTTGGGATACAACAAATCACATCCGAGCTTGAAAAAAAGCAAGCGGTATTTGTAATCTCTCCACAGTGGTTTACAAAGGAAGATCAAGATTCGGTTACTTTTCAAACCTATTTTAACAATGATCAATTGACGGCCTTTTTAGAGAATCAATCTGGGGATGTAGCCTCTCAATATGCGGCTAATAGACTCTTAAAGCAAAATCCAAGAGTTCCGATGAAGAGGATTGTTGAGAAGCTGGCCAAAGGAGAAAAATTATCAGAGTTCGACCAAAGTATGATTAATATTTCGTCGCAAATAAATGAGAAACAGTCAGCTATTTTTGGTCAATTCTCGATTCGAGGTCGATTAAAGTACAAAGATCATGTTGAGAAATATTTGAGCAGTCTCCCGGAACAATTTTCTTATGAAGAATTGGAAAATATTGCGCGTAAGGATGCAGAAGAAAACACGACTAATAATGATTTGGGAATGGAGAACCACTTTTATAATACTCAACTAAAGAAGGATTTGAAAAAGTGGGAAGGGTATCAAAAAAATTACAACTTCCTCCAGTCAAGGGAATACAATGATTTGCAGTTAGTGCTCGATCAATTTGCCAAATCTAAGGTCAATGTACTCTTTGTCTTTCAACCTGTCAATAAAAAATGGATGGACTATACAGGTTTGAGTGAGGAAATGTATCAACACTCTGTCGAAAAAATTCGTTACCAGTTGGAGAGTCAAGGTTTCACCAATATTGCTGATTTTTCAAAAAACGGTGATGAACCTTATTTTGTCAAGGATACGATTCATATTGGTTGGTTGGGCTGGTTGGCGTTTGATAAGGTTGTAAATCCTTTTTTGAGCAATCCAACAACCGAACTTAATTACCAAATGAATGATCGTTTCTTTAGTCAAGATTGGGCGGATTACGATGGTAACATCAAAGATTTTCAATAATAATATAGAAAAGAGTTTGAGCTTTTTGTTCAGACTTTTTTTATGAAATGTCGGATAGGTTACCTTCAAAAAGGTTAAAAGTTTTAAAATGATGCTAAATAGCGTATAATGGTAGAAGAAAGAAGAGAAAGGGATTTCAATATGAATAAACGTTTTTTGTTGCCTGTCCTATCGACAGCCCTATTAGCTCCAGCCTTTTTAGCTGGACAAGTCTATGCTGAAGAAAGTACTAGTACTTCAGAAGCTACAGAAGTTGTGAGCACTGCAGAAGCACCAGTAGTGGCAGCGACTCCTGAGGTTGTTACAAGTCCAGCAACACCAGCTGAAGAGGTTGCACCTCAAAAAGAAGAAGCAGATACTGTTATCTTGCATACCAATGACGTGCATGGTCGTATCATAGAAGAAAAAGGAGTAATTGGAGATGCCAAGCTCGCGACAGTTATTGAGAAGGAGCGAGAAAAGGGCAACCAAACGACTCTAGTAGTGGATGCAGGTGATGCCTTCCAAGGTCTGCCGATTTCAAACTCTACAAAGGGTGAAGCTCGTGCCAAAATCCTAAACGAGATGGGCTACGATGCTATGGCTGTAGGAAATCATGAGTTTGACTTTGGACTTGACGAAGCTAAAAAATACAAAGAAATCTTGAACTTTCCACTGCTCAGCTCGAATACTTATGTAAATGGAGCTCGTCTATTTGAAGCAGCAACAATTGTTGATAAGAACAAGGATGTTGAAGGTGATGAGTTTGTCGTCATCGGTGTGACAACACCTGAAACAGCTACTAAGACCCACCCTAAAAATGTTAAAGGCGTAACCTTTACAGAACCTATTGCAGAGGTCAACAAGGTTATCGAAGAAATTCAAGCTAAAGCCTTGGCAGAAGGCAAAGACTACAAACACTATGTTGTTCTCGCTCACTTGGGAGTTGATACAACAACACCTGTAGAATGGCGTGGTTCAACACTTGCAGAAGCACTTTCAAAAAATCCTTTGTTGAAAGGTAAGCGTGTTACAGTGATTGATGGTCACTCTCATACAGTAGAATCTACTACCTATGGAGACAATGTGACATACAACCAGACAGGAAGCTATCTCCATAATGTCGGAAAAATCACTTACAAATCTCGACAATTATTAGGTAATCCTTCACTCATTGCAGCTGCTGATGCTAAGAAATTGGAAGCCAATCCAAAAATTGAAAAACTTGTCAAGGACATCAAACAAAAGTATGACGCTGAAAATGCTGTAGAAGTTGTTTCAAATAGCCCAGTTGAATTGAACGGTGACCGTGAAAATGTCCGTGTCCGCGAAACCAACCTTGGAAATGTCGTCGCGGATTCTCTCTACCAGTATGGTCAAACAGGCTTCAGTCATCCAACAGATATCGCTGTGACAAATGGTGGTGGCTTGCGTGAAACGATTGCCAAGGGTAAACCAATTACAAAAGGAAATGTCATTGCGGTTTTACCATTTGGAAACACAATCTCACAAATCCAAGTAACTGGTCAGCAAGTTTTTGACATGTTTGAAAAATCACTAGGATCTATCTTGCAGGTGGATAAGGCAGGAAAAACTGTCTTGGATGAAAATGGTCAACCATTGCTAGAACCAAGTGGTGGATTCTTACAGATTTCAGGAGCCAAGGTCTATTACGATACAAATCTAGCTGCAGGCAAACGTGTCTTGGCTATTCAAGTTAAGAATCGTGCGACTGGTCTTTATGAAAAACTAGATTTGGAAAAAGTCTACTACCTAGCAACCAATGACTTCCTTGCAGCAGGTGGTGATGGTTATACCATGCTTGGTGGAGCTCGAGAAGAAGGCCCATCAATGGATGCTGCCTTTGAAGATTACCTTAAAACAGCTGATTTGACTCAGTATGAAAAGGTAAATCCAAACTCACGCACGATTTCTGTGGATTCAAAAACATTTAAACTGCCAGAAGAGCAAGGTCCAGCTAAACCAGGAAAAGATTCAGCAACAGATCCGGCTAAACCAGAAAAAGATCCAGCAATAATTCCTACTCAGCCAGGAAAAAATCAGGGAACAACTCCGGCTAAATCAGGAAATGATGCAACTAAGCCAGGAAAAACTCAAGAGACAACTCCAGCTAAAACTGAGAAGGACTCAGCAACAAAAACAACTCCATCAGGAAAAAATCAGGGAACAACTCCTGCCCAAACATCTACTGTAAAAGTTGATTATAAGGTTGCAGATAAATTTGTCAATAAGACAGTCGTATCAGAAAAAATACTTCCGAATACAGGTAGTGAACAATCTATTTTCATGATGCTATTGGGTATGATTCTTGGAGCGACAGCCCTCTGGACTAGCCGCAAACAAGAAAAATAATTCTAAAGGATGAAAACATCTCAGGTGTTTTCATCTTTTTTCTTGACTCCTTGCTTGGATGTGATATACTTAACTAGTAAAGGAATGGTGTGATACTCAATAAAAATCAAAGAGCAAACTAGGAAGCGAGACGCAGGCTGTACTTGAGTACGGCAAGGTGAAGCTGACGTGGTTTGAATTTGATTTTCGAAGAGTATAAAAACCTTGTATTTATAGAAATTCCGTTCTGAGAAAGGAGCAAATCATGAGACAGTTGGCAAAAGATATCGATCAATTTTTAAATGAGATTATTTTAAAAGCTGAAAATCAGCATGAAATTTTGATTGGCCATTGCACGAGTGATGTGGCCTTGACCAATACCCAGGAGCATATTCTCATGCTTTTATCAGAGGAGTTGCTAACCAACTCTGAGTTGGCGCGTCGTCTCAATATCAGTCAAGCTGCCGTTACCAAGGCTATCAAATCCTTGGTCAAGGAGGGGATGTTGGAGACATCTAAGGATCCCAAGGATGCTCGCGTTATCTTCTATCAATTGACAGACTTGGCACGACCAATTGCTGAGGAACACCACCATCATCATGAGCATACCCTCTCTACTTATGAGCAGGTTGCCACTCAGTTCACACCAAACGAACAAAAAATTATCCAGCGGTTTTTAACTGCTTTAGTAGGAGAAATCAAGTAATGAGATACATCACAGTAGAGGATTTGTCCTTCTATTATGACAAGGAACCTGTTCTTGAGCATATCAATTACAGTGTTGATAGTGGGGAATTTGTCACACTGACAGGAGAAAATGGAGCAGCTAAGACGACTCTTATCAAAGCTAGTCTAGGTATTTTACAACCGAGAATTGGGAAAGTAACCATCTCAAAGACAAATATTCATGGGAAAAAATTAAGAATTGCCTATCTTCCTCAGCAAATTGCTAGTTTCAATGCAGGGTTTCCAAGTACTGTTTATGAATTTGTCAAATCAGGTCGCTACCCAAGAAAGGGCTGGTTCCGTCGTTTGAATGCCCATGATGAGGAACATATCAAGGCTAGTTTAAACTCTGTTGGTATGTGGGAACATCGGGATAAACGCATTGGCTCCCTCTCTGGCGGGCAAAAGCAAAGGGCTGTTATCGCACGTATGTTTGCTTCAGATCCTGATATCTTTATCTTGGATGAGCCGACGACAGGGATGGATGCGGGAACTAAGGATGAGTTTTATGAGCTCATGCACCATAGTGCCCACCATCATGGCAAGGCTGTTTTGATGATTACTCACGATCCTGAAGAAGTTAAGGATTACGCAGATCGTAATATCCACCTTGTTCGTGACCAAGATTCGCCATGGCGTTGTTTCAATGTCCATGAAAATGATCAGGAGGTGGAACATGCTTAATCTATTGTCTTATGATTTTATGCAGCGAGCCTTTTTGGCAGTTATTGCCATGAGTCTCTTTTCACCGGTTCTGGGGACCTTCCTTATCTTGCGTCGCCAGAGTCTTATGAGTGATACACTGAGTCACGTCTCCCTTTCAGGTGTTGCCTTTGGCTTGGTTTTGGGGATTTCTCCGACCATCTCAACCATTGTGATTGTCTTGATTGCAGCGGTCTTCCTTGAATACCTACGCACGGTTTATAAAAGCTTTATGGAGATTGGGACAGCCATTCTCATGTCTACAGGACTTGCAGTTTCACTTATTGTTATGAGTAAAGGTAAGAGCTCTAGTTCTATGAGTCTGGACCAATACCTGTTTGGTTCTATCGTGACTATTAGTCAAGAGCAGGTAATTGGGCTCTTTGTCATTGCAGCGGTTGTTTTAATCCTGACCTTCCTCTTTCTAAGACCCATGTACATCTTAACTTTTGACGAGGACACAGCTTTTGTAGATGGTTTACCTGTACGTACCATGTCTATCCTCTTTAACATGGTGACGGGTGTGGCTATTGCTCTTATGATTCCAGCTGCAGGGGCACTTTTGGTATCAACCATCATGGTTTTGCCAGCTAGTATTGCTTTGCGTTTAGGGAAGAACTTTAGTTCGGTGATGATTCTTGCTAGCGCCATTGGCTTTCTGGGCATGGTTGCGGGACTCTATATTTCCTATTATGCAGAGACACCACCGAGTGCAAGTATCACCCTTATCTTTGTAGTTGTCTTTTTATTAGTCAGCTTACTCAAACGTTTTATCAAATAGGAGAAAAAAATGAAAAAACTAGGCCTACTTTTTGCAAGTCTTGTGACGGTATTCTTAGTGGCTTGTTCCAATCAAAAACAGGCAGACGGGAAATTAAACATCGTTACAACTTTCTACCCTGTCTACGAATTTACCAAGCAAGTAGCAGGCGATACAGCCAATGTCGAGCTCTTGATTGGGGCAGGGACAGAACCACATGATTATGAACCATCTCCTAAGGCAGTCGCTAAGATCCAAGACGCCGACGCCTTTGTGTATGAGAACGAAAACATGGAAACTTGGGTTCCCAAATTGTTAGATTCCCTAGATGCGAAAAAAGTAAAAACAATCAAGGCGACTGGAGATATGTTGCTTCTTCCAGGAAGTGAAGAAGAGGAGGACCATGACCATGGTGAAGAAGGTCATCATCACGAGTATGATCCTCACGTCTGGTTGTCTCCTGCGCGTGCCATTAAGCTTGTAGAGCACATCCGTGACAGTTTATCAGCTGACTATCCTGATAAAAAAGCAACCTTTGAGCAAAATGCAGCTGCCTATATCGAGAAATTGCAAGCTCTGGACAAGGCCTATACTGAAGGACTTTCTAGTGCAAAACAAAAGAGTTTTGTGACTCAACATGCAGCCTTCCGTTATCTTGCCTTGGACTACGGACTCAATCAAGTCTCTATCTCAGGACTTTCACCAGATGCGGAACCCTCAGCAAGCCGCTTGGCAGAATTGACCGAATATATCAAGAAGAATAAGATCTCTTATATCTACTTTGAAGAAAATGCCTCACAAGCTCTAGCGAATACTCTTTCAAAAGAAACAGGAGTTAAGTTAGACGTTCTAAATCCTCTGGAAAGCTTGACCGAAGAGGATATGAAGGACGGCGAGAACTATATCTCTATCATGGAGAAAAATCTCAAGGCCCTCAAGCAAACAACTGACCAGGCAGGGGCAGAAATTGAGCCAGAAAAAGCCGAGGAAACTAAAACGGTTCAAAATGGTTACTTTGAGGATGCAGATGTTAAGGATCGCACCTTGAGTGACTATACTGGTAACTGGCAGTCTGTTTATCCTTTCCTTGAAAATGGTACTCTAGACCAAGTCTTTGATTACAAGTCTAAGTTGACTGGCAAGATGACCAAGGATGAGTATAAAGCTTACTATCAAAAAGGTTATCAAACAGATGTGACCAAGATTAACATTACGGATAACACCATGGAATTTATCCAAGGCGACCAAAGTAAGAAATATACTTACAAGTATGTTGGCAAGAAAATCTTGACTTATAAGAAAGGCAATCGAGGTGTTCGCTACCTCTTTGAAGCGACAGATGCGGACGCTGGACAATTTAAGTATGTTCAGTTTAGCGACCACAATATCGCCCCAGTTAAGGCAGAGCATTTCCATATCTTCTTTGGAGGTACTAGCCAAGAAGCCCTCTTTGAAGAGATGGACAACTGGCCAACCTATTATCCAGATAACTTATCTGGTCAGGAAATTGCCCAAGAAATGTTGGCTCATTAAGATACGAATCACATGATAAAAGCGGACAGGAAAGTTTTCTGGTTATCAGAATCCTCTCTTGTCCGCTTTTTTGAGTTTTGTAAGTTGAAGAGCCATTGTCCCTATTTATGTGCTTATAAATTTATTCAGTTTCAAGCTTACTTTATTTGTCAAAGCCTTGTAAAGCTTTTTCGCGTTCTTCTACTTGTCCCTTGGCATCTAGTTTGTTACCACCGTAAACTGCCGTTTCCCATGATCCATACATTGGATTTGGGAAGATGATGAATTTTTCACCAAATTCTTTTTGCAATTCTTCAAGTTGTTTGTCACGATCAGCTTCAGAAGTTTTAGAAAAATCTGCAAAGTCTACAAGGTTATCACCAAATAGTAACACAAGATTTGTTTTTTCTTGAACAGCTTGGCGACGACCTTCTTTAGATTTTACACCACTCTCTAGGAACATGAGATGGTCACGTCCCTGTACAGGGATACCTTCGTTTTCTAGATTTTTAATGGTAGCATCTACTTGGTCAACTGAGCGGTCAGAAATATAGTAGATTTGGACACCATTTTGATCGGCAAACTGAAGAAAATCTTTAGCACCTGGGACGGCTTTAGCTGCAGCTTTTTGGACCCAAACATCCCAATTTTCAGGTGTGAATGCTGTTCCATCTTTGACATTTTGAACTTGGTAAGGACTGTTGTCTAAGACTGTTTCATCCAAGTCCAAAACAATCGAATAAGGCTTGTCTGATTCTGTTTTCAGTAATTCCTTTAGACGATCTGTAGCAACATTATAGCCTTGTAGATACAAAGCTTTTGTTTCAGCTGCTTTTTGATACCAGAGAGTTGACATGGTATTTTCTCTAGACCGTAACTGGTCGTAAGTCATTGTAATCTGATTGTCAGATGAGTTATTAGCGGATGTTTGTGTTTCTGTGGATTTTGTAGCGCAGCTGGTCAATAAGATGACAGATGCAAGTGCAGAAACGACTGTAACAGTGGTTTTAGCTGTTTTCATAAAATGTCTCCTGTCTATTAATTTCAATAACAGTATAGCATGGGGAAATAGTTAAGGCAAGCGTTTTCCTAAATATGGACTTGGTTTTTCAAAGAAAGATACTGATAATTAACGGATTTACGGAAGAGAAAAATCTTTAAAAGACCTTGAAAAATCTAGCTAAATAGGGTATAATATAAATAATCATTTGTCGTAGGTTTTGTCTGAAATATTGTCCGGACAAGGCTCACAGCAGTTAAATCTCCTGAAAAAGTCGGATTTAGCTGCTCTTTTTGTGCTTTTTTTCAGGTTTTTCGATCTTTGTAACAAAGATTTAAAGATTCTGAAAATTAGTCGAGGGGGATAAGTTGATAGGGTTTTTAGAACCCTCTAACGATATTTACTAGCTTAGATCACTAAGCTTGGAACTTTATTTAAAAAGGAGAATCATCTTGGCAGGACATGACGTTCAATACGGGAAACATCGTACCCGTCGTAGTTTTTCAAGAATCAAAGAAGTTCTTGACTTACCAAATTTGATTGAAATTCAAACTGATTCATTCAAAGATTTCCTAGACCATGGTCTGAAGGAAGTGTTTGAAGATGTATTGCCAATTTCAAACTTCACAGACACAATGGAGTTGGAATTTGTTGGCTACGAAATCAAAGAACCTAAATATACGCTTGAAGAAGCTCGTATCCATGATGCCAGCTACTCAGCACCTATCTTTGTAACCTTCCGCTTGATTAACAAAGAAACTGGCGAAATTAAAACCCAGGAAGTATTCTTTGGTGATTTCCCAATCATGACTGAGATGGGGACTTTCATCATCAACGGTGGTGAACGAATCATCGTATCACAGTTGGTACGTTCTCCAGGTGTTTACTTTAATGACAAGGTAGACAAAAATGGTAAAGTGGGCTACGGTTCAACTGTTATCCCTAACCGTGGAGCTTGGTTGGAACTTGAAAGCGACTCAAAAGATATTGCCTATACTCGTATCGACCGTACTCGTAAAATTCCATTTACGACCTTAGTTCGTGCGCTTGGTTTCTCAGGCGATGATGAAATCTTTGATATCTTTGGTGACAGCGATCTTGTTCGTAACACTGTTGAAAAAGATATTCATAAGAACCCAATGGACTCTCGTACAGACGAAGCTTTGAAGGAAATCTACGAACGCCTTCGTCCAGGTGAGCCTAAGACTGCTGAAAGCTCACGTAGCTTACTTGTAGCTCGTTTCTTTGACCCACGTCGTTATGACTTGGCTGCAGTTGGTCGTTACAAGATCAATAAAAAACTCAATGTTAAAACACGTTTGCTCAACCAAACTATTGCTGAACCATTGGTAGATCCTGAAACTGGAGAAATCTTGGTAGAAGCTGGTACAATCATGACTCGTAGTGTGATTGAAAGCATTGAAAGCCATTTGGATGGCGACTTGAACAAGATTGTCTACATTCCAAATGATGCTGCTGTAGTAACAGAGCCAGTTGTTCTTCAAAAATTCAAGGTTGTTGCACCAACTGATCCAGACCGTGTTGTAACAATCATCGGTAATGCAAATCCAGATGATAAGGTTCGCACTATCACTCCGGCAGATATCCTTGCTGAAATGAGCTACTTCCTTAATTTGGCTGAAGGCATCGGTCGTATCGATGATATCGACCACCTCGGGAATCGTCGTATCCGTGCCGTCGGTGAATTGCTTGCCAACCAAGTGCGTCTTGGACTTTCACGTATGGAACGTAACGTTCGTGAACGTATGTCTGTTCAAGATAACGAAGTACTAACACCACAACAAATTATCAATATCCGTCCAGTAACTGCAGCTATCAAAGAATTCTTTGGTTCTTCTCAATTGTCACAGTTCATGGACCAACACAACCCACTTTCTGAGTTGTCACACAAACGTCGTTTGTCTGCCTTAGGACCTGGTGGTTTGACACGTGACCGCGCTGGATATGAAGTGCGTGACGTGCACTACACTCACTATGGTCGTATGTGTCCGATTGAAACACCTGAAGGGCCAAACATCGGTTTGATCAACAACTTGTCTTCATACGGGCACCTCAACAAGTATGGTTTCATTCAAACACCATATCGTAAGGTTGACCGTGCAACTGGAAAAGTAACCAACGAAATCGTTTGGTTGACAGCCGATGAAGAAGATGAGTTCACAGTAGCACAGGCTAACTCTAAATTGAACGCAGATGGCACTTTTGCTGAAAAAGTTGTCATGGGACGTCACCAAGGGGTTAACCAAGAATATCCAGCGTCAAGTGTTGATTACATGGATGTTTCTCCTAAGCAGGTAGTTGCCGTTGCGACAGCATGTATTCCTTTCTTGGAAAACGACGACTCCAACCGTGCCCTCATGGGTGCCAACATGCAACGTCAGGCTGTGCCATTGATTGATCCCAAAGCACCTTACGTGGGTACTGGTATGGAATACCAAGCAGCTCATGATTCAGGAGCTGCAGTTATTGCACAACATGGTGGTAAGGTTACCTATGCAGATGCTGACAAGGTAGAAGTTCGTCGTGAAGATGGCTCGTTGGATGTTTACCACATCCAAAAATTCCGTCGTTCAAACTCAGGTACTGCCTACAACCAACGTACTCTCGTAAAAGTTGGCGATATCGTTGAAAAAGGTGATTTCATTGCTGATGGACCTTCTATGGAAAATGGAGAAATGGCACTTGGACAAAACCCAATCGTTGCCTACATGACTTGGGAAGGTTACAACTTCGAGGATGCCGTTATCATGAGCGAACGCTTGGTTAAAGATGATGTGTATACATCTGTCCACCTTGAAGAATACGAATCAGAAACACGCGATACAAAGCTTGGGCCTGAAGAAATCACTCGTGAAATTCCAAACGTTGGTGAAGATGCCCTTAAAGACCTTGACGAAATGGGTATTATCCGTATCGGTGCTGAGGTTAAAGAAGGGGATATCCTTGTAGGTAAAGTAACACCTAAGGGTGAAAAAGACCTTTCAGCTGAAGAACGTCTCTTGCACGCTATTTTCGGAGACAAATCTCGTGAAGTTCGCGATACTTCACTTCGCGTACCCCACGGTGCCGATGGTGTTGTTCGTGATGTTAAGATCTTTACACGTGCAAATGGTGATGAATTACAATCAGGTGTTAATATGCTGGTTCGTGTTTACATCGCTCAAAAACGTAAGATTAAGGTCGGAGACAAGATGGCCGGACGTCACGGAAACAAAGGGGTTGTCTCTCGTATCGTTCCTGTAGAAGATATGCCTTACCTTCCAGATGGAACTCCAGTCGATATCATGTTGAACCCACTTGGGGTGCCATCACGTATGAATATTGGTCAGGTTATGGAACTTCACCTTGGTATGGCAGCTCGTACCCTTGGTATTCACATCGCAACACCAGTCTTTGACGGAGCAAGTTCTGATGATCTTTGGTCAACTGTTAAAGAAGCAGGTATGGATAGCGATGCCAAGACCATCCTTTACGATGGACGTACTGGTGAACCATTTGATAACCGTGTGTCAGTTGGTGTCATGTACATGATCAAACTCCACCACATGGTTGATGATAAATTGCACGCTCGTTCAGTCGGACCATACTCAACAGTTACGCAACAACCACTCGGAGGTAAGGCTCAGTTTGGTGGACAACGTTTCGGTGAGATGGAGGTTTGGGCGCTTGAAGCCTACGGTGCCTCAAATGTCCTTCAAGAAATCTTGACTTACAAGTCTGACGACATCAACGGACGTTTGAAAGCCTATGAAGCTATTACAAAAGGAAAACCAATTCCAAAACCAGGTGTTCCAGAATCCTTCCGAGTTCTTGTTAAAGAATTGCAATCACTTGGTCTTGACATGCGTGTTCTTGACGAAGATGATCAAGAAGTTGAACTTCGTGATCTTGACGAGGGCATGGACGAAGATGTCATCCACGTAGATGACCTTGAAAAAGCACGTAAAAAAGCTGCTGAAGAAGCAAAAGCTGCTTTTGAAGCTGAAGAAGGTGCAAAAGCGGAAGCAACAGAAGAAGCTACTGAACAAGAATAAGTAGCTCACTTAGAATAGAAAGGGAAGAAATAGTGGTTGACGTAAATCGTTTTAAAAGTATGCAAATCACACTAGCTTCTCCAAGTAAAGTCCGTTCATGGTCTTATGGAGAAGTCAAAAAACCTGAAACAATCAATTACCGTACGTTGAAACCAGAACGTGAAGGACTATTTGACGAAGTCATCTTTGGTCCTACAAAAGACTGGGAATGTGCTTGTGGTAAGTACAAACGCATTCGTTATAGAGGGATTGTTTGTGACCGTTGTGGTGTTGAAGTAACGCGTACAAAAGTTCGTCGTGAACGTATGGGACACATCGAGTTGAAAGCTCCTGTATCTCATATCTGGTATTTCAAGGGGATTCCAAGCCGTATGGGCTTGACCCTTGATATGAGCCCTCGTGCCCTCGAGGAAGTTATCTACTTTGCAGCTTATGTGGTCATTGATCCAAAGGATACACCACTTGAGCACAAGTCTATCATGACAGAGCGTGAATACCGTGAGCGCTTGCGTGAATATGGCTACGGTTCATTCGTTGCTAAAATGGGTGCCGAAGCTATCCAAGACCTCTTGAAACAAGTAGATCTTGAAAAAGAAATTGCTGAACTTAAAGAAGAATTGAAAACAGCAACTGGACAAAAACGTATCAAAGCCATCCGTCGTTTGGATGTTTTGGATGCATTTTACAAGTCTGGAAATAAACCTGAATGGATGATTCTCAACATCCTTCCAGTTATTCCACCAGATCTTCGTCCAATGTTGCAGTTGGATGGTGGCCGTTTTGCCTCATCTGACTTGAACGACCTCTACCGTCGTGTTATTAACCGTAATAACCGTCTAGCTCGTTTGCTGGAGTTGAATGCACCAGGTATCATCGTTCAAAATGAGAAGCGTATGCTTCAAGAAGCGGTTGACGCTTTGATTGACAATGGTCGTCGTGGTCGTCCGATCACAGGACCAGGTAGCCGTCCACTTAAATCATTGAGCCACATGCTCAAAGGTAAACAAGGACGCTTCCGTCAAAACTTGCTCGGTAAACGTGTTGACTTCTCAGGACGTTCTGTTATCGCCGTTGGTCCAACTCTTAAGATGTACCAGTGTGGTGTGCCACGTGAAATGGCGATCGAGCTCTTCAAACCTTTCGTCATGCGTGAAATCGTAGCTCGTGATATTGTGCAAAACGTTAAAGCGGCTAAACGTTTGGTAGAACGTGGAGATGAGCGTATCTGGGATATCCTCGAAGAAGTGATCAAAGAACACCCAGTACTTCTTAACCGCGCACCGACCCTTCACCGTTTGGGGATCCAAGCCTTTGAACCTGTCTTGATTGATGGTAAGGCCCTTCGCTTGCACCCACTTGTCTGTGAAGCCTACAATGCCGACTTTGACGGGGACCAAATGGCCATCCACGTACCGCTTTCAGAAGAAGCTCAAGCCGAAGCACGTATCTTGATGTTGGCTGCTGAGCACATCTTGAATCCAAAAGATGGTAAACCAGTTGTTACTCCATCTCAGGACATGGTATTGGGTAACTACTACTTGACCATGGAAGAAGCTGGCCGTGAAGGTGAAGGAATGGTCTTCAAAGACCGTGATGAAGCTGTTATGGCCTACCGCAATGGTTATGTTCACCTCCACTCACGTGTTGGTATCGCAACAGACAGCCTCAACAAACCTTGGACAGAAGAGCAAAAACATAAAGTCTTGCTTACAACTGTTGGTAAGATCCTCTTCAACGATATCATGCCAGAAGGCCTACCTTACTTGCAAGAGCCAAACAATGCCAACTTGACAGAAGGCGTTCCGGATAAATACTTCTTGCCACTGGGTGGAGATATCAAGGAAGCGATTAGCAAACTTGAATTGAACCCTCCATTTAAGAAGAAAAACCTTGGAAATATCATCGCTGAAATCTTCAAACGTTTCCGTACGACAGAAACTTCTGCCCTACTTGACCGTATGAAGAACCTCGGTTACCACCACTCAACGCTTGCAGGATTGACAGTGGGTATTGCCGATATTCCAGTTGTTGAAGACAAGGCTCAAATCATCGAAGAATCACACAAACGTGTAGAACAAATCACCAAACAGTTCCGTCGTGGTATGATCACAGACGATGAACGCTACAATGCTGTTACAGCTGAATGGCGTGCTGCTCGTGAAAAATTGGAGAAACGTTTGGTTGCCAACCAAGATCCTAAGAACCCTATCGTTATGATGATGGACTCTGGAGCCCGTGGTAACATCTCAAACTTCTCACAGCTTGCCGGTATGCGTGGTCTGATGGCTGCTCCGAACGGACGTATCATGGAATTGCCAATCCTTTCAAACTTCCGCGAAGGTTTGTCAGTACTCGAAATGTTCTTCTCAACTCACGGTGCCCGTAAAGGTATGACCGATACGGCTCTTAAGACAGCCGACTCAGGTTACTTGACTCGTCGTTTGGTTGACGTTGCCCAAGACGTTATCATCCGTGAGGATGACTGTGGAACTGACCGTGGACTCTTGATCCGTTCTATTACTGAAGGTAAAGAGATGATTGAGTCTCTTGAAGAACGTCTCAATGGTCGTTACACTAAGAAAACTGT
Source organism: Streptococcus sp. HMSC061D10 (assembly GCF_001808865.1). Taxonomy (NCBI): domain Bacteria; kingdom Bacillati; phylum Bacillota; class Bacilli; order Lactobacillales; family Streptococcaceae; genus Streptococcus; species Streptococcus sp. HMSC061D10. The sequence continues at coordinate 22,408 of NZ_KV795029.1, forward strand.
TAAACACCCAGAAACTGGTGCAGTTATCATCGGTCCAAATGAATTGATCACAGAAGACAAGGCGCGTGAAATCGTCAATGCTGGTGTTGAAGAAGTGACTATCCGCTCTGTATTTACATGTAACACTCGTCATGGTGTCTGCCGTCACTGTTATGGTATCAACTTGGCGACTGGTGATGCGGTTGAAGTTGGTGAAGCAGTTGGTACAATCGCTGCTCAATCTATCGGGGAACCTGGTACACAGCTTACAATGCGTACCTTCCACACGGGTGGGGTTGCCTCAAATACCGATATCACTCAGGGTCTTCCTCGTGTCCAAGAAATCTTTGAAGCCCGCAATCCTAAAGGGGAAGCGGTTATCACAGAGGTCAAAGGACAAGTTACTGCTATCGAAGAAGATGCTTCAACTCGTACTAAGAAAGTCTTCGTTAAGGGTGAAACTGGAGAAGGCGAATACGTGGTACCATTTACAGCTCGTATGCGTGTTGAAGTTGGGGACCAAGTCTCTCGTGGTGCAGCATTGACAGAAGGTTCAATCCAACCAAAACGTCTCCTTGCTGTACGTGATGTCTTATCAGTTGAAACTTACCTACTCGGTGAAGTACAAAAAGTTTACCGTAGCCAAGGGGTAGAAATCGGTGACAAACACATCGAGGTAATGGTTCGTCAAATGATCCGTAAAGTTCGTGTTATGGATCCAGGAGACACAGATCTTCTCATGGGAACTCTTATGGACATCAACGACTTTACAGATGCTAATAAGGATGTTCTTATCGCAGGTGGAGTGCCAGCGACTGGTCGTCCAGTCCTTATGGGAATCACCAAAGCCTCACTTGAAACAAATAGTTTCTTGTCAGCAGCTTCCTTCCAGGAAACAACTCGTGTCCTTACAGACGCAGCTATCCGTGGTAAGAAAGACCATCTCCTTGGTCTTAAGGAAAATGTTATCATCGGTAAGATTATCCCAGCTGGTACAGGTATGGCACGTTACCGTAACCTTGAACCACAAGCAGTCAACGAAGAGTCTTACCTAGCAGCTTCACAAGAAGAAGCTCCAGTTGATACGACTGTAGAAGAAGTTGTTGAAACTGTTGAAGTAAGCGAATAAGTAGGTGTTACTTAAGGTCTGATATAAAAAGGACTTTAGAAAACATTCACTATAAATTCTTAAACATTATATATTAGGTAAAAAAGCGAACAAGGCAGAATTCTGATTGTCAGAAAACTGGATTTGTTCGCTTTTTGTATTTAATGTTAGGTTTGCGTTCTACTCACATTTTCAATTCATAAAGAGCGACTTATTTTAACTTGCTCGAGATACAATACTATGCTACAATCATCTAAAAAAGCAAGGAAATTAAAACATGAAAACAGAATATCAAAAAATGATCGCGGGAGAACCCTATCACCCATTCGACCCAGACCTCCGTTCTCTAGCACAAACAGCGCGACAAAAGCAAGCCGCTTTTAATGAAGAGGTAGATCCAGTAAAAGGTATGGAAATCATCAAAGGATGGTTTGGTTCTACTGGTGAAAATCTCTACATCAACACTCGCTTGATGGTAGATTACGGGGTCAATATTCATCTGGGAGAAAATTTTTATTCCAATTGGAATTTGACCATGTTGGACGTATGTCCGATTACTATTGGTGATAATGCCATGATTGGTCCTAATTGTCAGTTTTTAACACCTCTTCATCCGCTGGATCCCGATGAACGAAACTCGGGATTAGAATTTGGGAAACCAATCACGATTGGCAAGAACTTTTGGGCAGGTGGTGGTGTCATTGTCCTACCGGGTGTTACTTTAGGGGATAATGTCGTTGCAGGAGCAGGAGCGGTCATTACTAAATCTTTTGGAGATAATGTCGTTCTGGCAGGAAATCCAGCACGAGTTATCAAAGAGATTCCAGTTAAAGGAAATTAAAGGTTGTAGAAAGAGAAAATGAAGTTTTGTTAAAGTAGTTTTTTGGAGTCTAAGAGGCAAATCAGCTATAGTATCAAAAACTTATTGCTAGCAAAAAAACGAGGTTGGAATTTTTATCCCAGCCTCGTTTTTCGTCTTTAGAGATTCTTTCTCTTTTTAGCTTTTTTAGTTAATGCCACATCGCACTGATCAATATTTTGTGTAAGATAGCTAGTCACTTGGAAATCATCGCTCTCTGTTTTTAGCTCGACTTCATAGACAATGCTAAGGTTGTCCCCTGCATTTGTGCTATTGATTGTAATCATGTCAATTTCTGAGCAGAATTGGTCAAGAGCTGATTGGATAGCACCTTGAATTTTCTCTTGATTAGCTACCGTGATTGTCAAAAGTCTACGGCGTTGATTGTCAGTTTTGACTTGTTGATTTTCCAAAAGGAACCAAACGCCCAAGATAAAGAGAGTGAAGAGAATTGCTAGGAAGAGATAGCCTGTTCCGCAAGCTAGACCGATAATCATGGCAAGGAAAATAGCAATCAGTTCTCTTGAACCACTAGTTGCAGAACGGAAACGAATCAAACTAAAAGTTCCGGCTACAGCAATTGAAGTACCCAAGCTCCCATTGACCAGAAAAATAACCAAGGTCATAAGGCAGGGGAGTAGAGTCAAGCTGATAGCAAATTCTCTGGTGTAGAGGGTCCGATATTTGTAGGTCCAAGTAAGTGCCAAACCGAGGACTAGACTGACTAGAAGTGCCAGCAGTAGTTGGAAGGGGTCTGCACTTGCAGTGATGTTGTTGAAAATTGAGTTAAATAGATTAAGCATAAGCGGTACCTGCGCTTTCTATACTGGGATGTGGTGCATAAGGAAGGCCTTGAGATTTGTGGTAAGCACAACTGTATTTTGAAAATTTGTGCTCCATCAAACCATACTTGTCTAGAATATCTTGTAACCACTGAGGTTTGTTTCCAGGAGCTTTAATCTCCATAATCACAGTATTGTCATCTAATAGAGGGGCCCCTTGATTTCCTGCAAAGAGACTGACATTTTCATCTCTATAGATTAGATTTTGGTCAATGGTGATACGAATCTTATTATAGTCGTAGCCCTCGATGTATTTTTTTTCTTTTAATGAATAACGATCGTAGTAGATGTACATACGAGGCTTGATAGCCTGCTTGTAATCTTGATGAAGCTTTTTCACTTTTTCAATGACGACTGTATCAGTAATACTAGCATCCAAGTGCCCTTTGGTCATAAAATTAAGGATAGAAATAGGAGTTGAGAGTAGTCTAAATTTGCGACCAACTCCTTCTTGGTCCTTGGTTTTTATTTCTAAAAATACTTGACTATCTGCTTTGGGTTGGCTGAGATAGGTCCGCATCCGAACCTTTTCTTTTCGATTATTTCCAAAATCATCATCTTGGAGCACAGCAAAGTCTTCCGTATCAAAGTAGATATTTGAAATAGTTGAAATTGGATAGTCGTCTTCTACTAAATATTCCTTTAAATCTTGAATCAGTTTGTCTAGTTTATCTTTGGAGATAATATATTTGGTTTCAATCCGCTTAAAAGTTGTTTCTAATGGTTTCATAAGTCTTTCTCCTCTTGCTTTCAGTTATACTATTTTTAAACCAGGTGAACTTGCTTGTCTACAATTCTAGAGGGGGGTTCTAAAACTTTTGTTAAATTTAACTTAATTGAAACTAAACTTAAGAAAACTTTCAGAAAAAGTTTAGGCTTCTTTTAGGAAAGACCCGTAGACTAAGAGCATGTAAAATGAAAGACGAGGAAACGAGCATGAAAGCAAAAAAATGGACATTTCTATTAACAAGTATAACAACTCTAGCACTGGTAACAGCATGTACCCAGTCAACTTCAAATACAACAGCTGGCAATAGTACTGCGACGACAACAGTAACTACCAATAAGAAAACATCTAGTTACTTTACAGATAAGGACTATGATACTTCTTATGATGAAAAAACAGCTGCAACTGTAACTTTGTCAGGAACAACGGCGACGGTATCAGGTGACGGAGTGGCCGTATCAGGATCTACCGTTACAATCTCTAAGTCAGGTACCTATGTGATTTCTGGTCAATCTGATGGAGTTCAAATCAAGATCGAAGCTGGAAGTTCAGATGACGTACACATCGTTCTAAATGGTGTAACAATGACCAATACCAATGCAGCTATTTCTGCAACATCAGCTGGACATGTTTACCTAACTCTAGCAAATGGCACAACCAATAGCCTTTCAGATTCAGCTTCAAATAGTGATGACAAGGCTGACGCGGCCCTCTTCTCTAAAGTGGACTTGACCATCAATGGTAAAGGGACTCTCAATGTAGATGGTAAGAAAAACAATGCTATCAAGGACAACGACACACTTCACATCACAGGCGGGACCTATAACATCACTGCAGTCGGAGACGCTTTTAATGTCAATGACGAACTTAACATTACTGGAACAACCATGACTATCGATGCCAAGGAAGACGGAGTTAAGGTTGATAATGATGACGATACTTCTGTTGGAACCATGTATCTCTCTGACAATACCATCACTGTTACTGCAGGTGATGATGGTATCCACGCTTCAGGTGATTTGGTCATCGATAGTGGGACCTATACTGTTAAGAATTCTACAGAAGGGCTTGAAGGTAAGTCAATCACTATCAACGGTGGAGATATCACCATCTATTCAACAGATGATGGTGTCAATGCGGCCAACAAAAACGCCCAACAAAGTGAAATTTTCTTCACCATGAATGGTGGGAACTTGACGGTTGAAGTTGGTCAAGGGGACACAGATCCAATTGACTCAAACGGTAATATCACAGTCAATGGCGGAACCATCAAAATGACAGGTCAATCAGGATTTGACTTTGATGGGACAGCGACCTATATAGGTGGAGATATCTACATCAACGGTGAAAAACAAACTGAGATTGTCAATTCGATGCCTGGAGGCGGAGGAGCACCTGGCGGTGGGCCTCAAGGAAATGGAGGCCCTGGTGGACGACCATAAAAGAAAATCTCCTTTCTCGAAAGAGAAGGGAGATTTTCTTATGTTATTAGGACGAAAAAGAATTATTCTTCGTCTTTTTTAAAGATGTTTTTTACACCAGATACTGCGCCTTCGACAGCTTCTTTAGCATCTTCGGCAACTTCTTTAGCTTTTGAAGCTACTTTTTCTGCAGCTCCTTCCGCTTGAGTTTTTGTATCGCCAGTTAGTTTACCAAAACCTTCTTTAACAGAACCTTTAGCTTGGTTGAATTTTTCTTCGATTGACATGGGGGATACCTCCGTTAATTTTTTGAATTATCTAAACTAATACTCAATGAAAATCAAAGAGCAAACTAGGAAAAGCCGCAGGCTGTACTTGAGTACGGCAAGGTGAAGCTGACGTGGTTTGAATTTGATTTTCGAAGAGTATAAATCAGATATTAATTTAAGTATATACCCTTTTATGCTAAAAAGCAAAAAACTGATACGAAAAGCATCAGTTTATTTTTTTAATAGGTTACAATATTCAATTGACCTTTATCATATTCAGCGATAAAGATATTTGAGACTTCTTCGAAACCTTCTTCTTTCAATTTCTCAGTTAGCCACTCCTCGGATTTGCCAATGGTTTCTAGGATTTCAACTTGGACAACACCGTCTGTAATGACTGGGTACTTAGGATTCTCGTCACCCATTCTTACAACAATTAGCTGCCCATTTTGCTCAATCACAGCTATCTTGACATCCTTCAGTTGGAAGATTCCTTGAGAGCGCAATTTAAGAGCTACATCTGCAGCCGCAAGACCTTTTGAGCGGCAGGCTTCGGGATCTAATTTTCCATTTTTAATGATAATAGTTGGTTTTCCGTCAATCAGATGTTTGATGAAGGAAACATTGGTATTCAACCATTTAAGGAGTAAAATGAGAATAGTCCAAATAATGAGGATAACAATGTATTGGATGATGGTAATAGAACTATTGTAGATAACCCCACCGATAATACCCCCGAGAACAAAGTTCTGGATTTGGTCCACTGCAGAACTTGGTGCTAGATTTCCTTTACCTGTTACGTTAATAACAAAAACAAGAGAAAGAAGCCCCAAGGCCAATTTAATTGCAATTGTAGCAAAAAAGCTTATCATTTTTCAACCTCCACGAGTTCAACATCTGATTTATAGAGTTCCATTTTTTCTAATAAATAGCTATCTTGGTCAGTCCCGCTAATGGCACGATAAAAATGTTCGCCAACCTTAATAATAGCTCCATCAGTAGTAGCTGAAGTATTGACATAAATATCTTTTTTATCAACACCTAACTCTTTTGATACAATCTCGATGAAGTGTAAGGAACTACGAAATTGATTATCATTGGATTGGTTGTTTTGAAGATTCGTAATGCTAATCAATACAAAAGCAATTAACGTCAAAATAGAAATGAGCGATAATTCACGGAACTTACTCCCTCTTTTATCTTTGAAAGCCTTAAATGCAAAGAATCCAGTCACAATCACTAAGAATGTCGACACAATAATCATGGTCCAATTCTGTTGACTAATCTGACTGAGAACATAGTCATATGAATAGAATTTCATAAGATTTCTCCCTTTTTTAAATTCAATCTATTATAAACTAATTCCTAAGCTATAGCAATTTTATTATGACGAAAAAAGCATTTAATTGTTGTTTCCTACTTAAGGTAGGTTTTTCTGATTTGACTTAGCCTCCCGTCTTGACTTTCGTTTAGCTTTTGATATAATAGTAAAAATTTAGAGGAGGTGCTCTATGATTCAAAAACACGTCATTCCTATTTTAGAGTTTGATGATAATCCTCAGGCAGTCATTATGCCCAATCATGAAGGCTTGGATTTACAGTTACCAAAGAAGTGCATCTATGCATTTTTAGAAGAAGAGATTGACCGTTATGTTCAGGAAGTAGGGGCGGACTGTGTTGGTGAGTTCGTTTCTGCCACCAAGACCTATCCTGTTTATGTCATGAGTTACAGGGGTGAGGAAGTTTGTCTGGCCCAAGCGCCCGTTGGTTCTGCCCCTGCGGCCCAGTTTATGGATTGGTTGATTGGCTATGGTGTGGAGCAAATCATTTCCACTGGAACTTGTGGAGTCCTAGCCGATATAGAGGAAAATGCCTTTCTCGTCCCTGTTCGCGCTCTGCGAGATGAGGGGACCAGCTACCACTATGCAGCGCCTTCTCGTTATATGGATGTACATGTAGAGGCGATTTCTGCTATCGAGCAAGTCTTGGAACAACTAGGTATTCCTTATGAAGAGGTTATGACTTGGACGACAGATGGTTTTTACCGAGAAACAGCTGAAAAAGTGGCCTATCGTAAGGAAGAAGGCTGTGCAGTTGTGGAGATGGAGTGTTCGGCACTGGCAGCAGTTGCCCAGCTTCGAGGGGTCGTTTGGGGTGAGTTGCTGTTCACGGCTGATTCATTGGCAGATCTTGATAACTATGACCAGCGCGATTGGGGCGCAGAAGCTTTTGACAAGGCCTTAGAACTCTGTCTTGAAATTGTTAGTCATATGTGACTGCTTTAACTGTTTTATGGTACAATGTAGCTATGTTATTCAAATCATTTTCGGAAAAAATAAACACGACCTTGGGACGTTTATCACCTGCTCGTCGAATTTTTTTAAGTTTTGCTTTGGTTATTTTCGCAGGCTCTCTTCTTTTGAGTCTGCCATTTGTGCAAGCAACAAGCTCCCAAGCGACCTATTTCGACCATCTCTTTACAGCAGTATCCATGGTCTGTGTGACAGGACTCTTTACTCAACCAGTAGCTACCACATATAACATCTGGGGTCAGTTAATCTGTATGTTTTTGATCCAGATTGGTGGTTTGGGTCTCATGACCTTTATAGGGGTCTTTTATATTCAAAGTAAGCAAAAGTTAAGTCTTCGTAGCCGTGAAACAATTCTGGAGAGCTTTAGTTATGGAGAAACTCAGTCTTTAATGGTTTTCATACGTTCGATTTTCTTGACGACTTTTATCGTTGAAGGACTAGGAGCCTTCCTGTTAAGTTTTCGTTTTGTTCCGGAATTTGGTTGGGGCCGAGGAATTTTTACTTCTATCTTCTTAGCTATCTCAGCTTTCTGTAATGCTGGATTTGATAATTTTGGAAGTACGAGTTTGGTAGCCTTTCAGACGGACCCTTTGATTAATCTAGTGATTGCGGGTTTGATTATCACGGGTGGTCTAGGATTTATGGTCTGGTTTGATCTAGCAACCCAGTTTGGGAAAAAGAAAAAACGCCGTCTTCGTTTTCATACCAAGTTGGTTCTCTTTTTAACAGCAGGAATTTTACTCTTTGGAACCGTATCGACTTTGTTAATCGAGTGGAATAATCCAGGGACCATTGGCAATCTTAGCGTACCTGATAAATTGCTGGTCAGCTTTTTCCAAACAGTCAGCATGAGGACGGCAGGTTTTGCTTCTATTGATTACACTCAAGCTAGACCTGTCACTTTGCTGATTTATATCTTACAAATGTTTCTCGGTGGAGCACCTGGTGGAACAGCCGGGGGGCTTAAAATCACAACCTTCTTTGTATTATTAGTATTTGCACGCAGTGAACTTTTAGGATTACCCCATGCTAATGTGGCTCGGAGAACGATTGAACCCCGAACCGTGCAAAAATCTTTCAGTGTCTTTATTATCTTCTTGCTAACTTTCTTGCTGGGCTTGATCCTGTTAGGGGTAACCGCAGAAGGAAATCCGCGCTTTATCTACCTCATGTTTGAAACAATTTCAGCTCTTGCTACGGTCGGAGTAACTGCAAATTTGACACCAGAATTAGGCAGATTAGCTCTCAGCATTATCATGCTATTGATGTTTATCGGACGAATTGGGCCACTGACGCTATTAGTTAGTTTGGCTGAGTATCAACCAGATAAGAAAGATATGATCCACTATATGAAAGCAGATATTACCATAGGATAAGAAAGGATAAACTATGTCAGATCGGACAATCGGAATTTTAGGCTTGGGTATTTTTGGGAGTAGTGTTCTGGCTGCTCTCGCCAAGCATGATATAAATATTATCGCTATTGACAACCATGAGGAACGAATCAATCAATTTGAACCAGTCTTGGTGCGTGGTGTTGTTGGAGATATCACAGATGAGGACCTCTTGCTATCAGCTGGAATTGATACCTGCGATACCGTAGTCGTCGCAACTGGTGAAAATCTAGAGTCTAGTGTTCTTGCAGTCATGCATTGCAAGAGTCTAGGGGTACCGACTGTTATTGCTAAGGTTAAAAGCCATACAGCAAAAAAAGTCCTTGAAAAAATCGGTGCAGACTCAGTCATTTCACCAGAGTTCGAGATGGGGCGTTCGTTGGCACAGACGATTCTCTTTAATAACAGTGTAGATGTCTTTCAGTTGGACAAGAATGTCTCAATTGTTGAGATGAAAATTCCACAATCGTGGTCAGGTAAGAGTCTAAGTCAACTTGATCTTCGAGGACGGTACAACCTCAATATCCTCGGTTTTCGTGACTACGAAAATGCTCCCTTAGATGTACAGTTTGGACCAAATGATTTATTAAAACCGGATACCTATATCATGGCGGTGATTAATAACCAATATTTGGATACCCTAGCAAACCTTAGTGAGTAGAAGAGGAATGGCTATTCTTTTTTTCAACGACTATTGAGTCAATATAAGTATTTTATAAGAGGGATTTAAGAAAAATTTTAACTTTTTCTTAATCCTTTTTAATTTTAGGAGATTATACTAGAGTCATCAAATAAAGAAAAACTCTAAGGAGAATCCTATGAAATTCAATCCAAATCAGAGATATACTCGTTGGTCTATCCGCCGTCTTAGTGTCGGTGTTGCCTCAGTTGTTGTGGCTAGTGGCTTCTTTGTTCTAGTTGGTCAACCAAGTTCAGTACGTGCCGATGTGGTCAATCCAACCCCGACTCAAGTCTTGCCAGATGCAGATGCGGTGAGTGCAAAGAGCGATTTACCAGTAGAGCTACTCAAAGAAGCAGTTGATACAGCTCTTCCTTCAGAACAGGCCGACTCAACATTTAAAGCAAGCTTGGATACTACAAGCTCTTCAGAAAAAGTGGATGTTGCTGATAAAGAGCAAGTAGTAGCGCCAAAAGAAGAAGTGCAAGCAAAGCTAGAATCTAAGAAACAGACAGAAGATGCGGTTAAACCTGCAACAAATTCTGCTCCTGTAGTCTCTGGACAAGACCGTGAAGCAAATGAAGCTCAACCAGCAACTACTCCAGCTGAAGTGCAAAAAGGCGTAGCCGACAATACCAAAGATACGGTAGACGTTCCAGCATCTTACCTGGACAAAGCCAACTTCCCTGGCCCATTCACAGCCGGTGTCAATCAAGTCATTCCATATGAATTCTTCGCTGGAGACGGCATGTTGACTCGTCTTATCTTGAAAGCTTCAGACAAGGCCCCATGGTCAGACAACGGCTCAGCCAAGAATCCCGCCCTTCCACCAGTAGAAAAATTGGGCAAAGGCCTTTACTTCTATGAAGTAGATTTGGCAGGTACCCAAGGCAAATCAGACAAAGAACTACTTGACCTATTAAAACAAAACGGTACTCAAAGTTATAAAGCTACTATTAAAGTGTACGGTGCAAAAGATGGCAAGGCCGATTTGAGCAATCTTGTAGCGACTAAGGATTTGGATGTCAAGTTGAATGGCTTGACTACTCCAGCTGAAGTTCAAAAAGGTGTGGCTGACAACACCAAAGACACAGTAGACGTCCCAGCCACTTACTTGGGCAAGGCTAATTACCCAGGTCCATTCACAGCCGGTGTCAATCAAGTCATT
>NZ_KV795029.1:33265-33725 GCF_001808865.1 Streptococcus sp. HMSC061D10
GTCAGACAACGGTTCAGCTAAAAATCCCGCCCTTCCACCAGTAGAGAAATTGGGCAAAGGCCTCTACTTCTATGAAGTGGATTTGGCCGGCACTCAAGGAAAATCTGATAAAAAGCTTCTTGATTTCTTGAAACAAAACGGCACTCAAAGTTACAAGGCAACTATCAAAGTGTACGGTGCTAAAGATGGCAAGGCCGACTTGAGCAATCTCGTAGCGACTAAGGATTTGGATGTCAATTTGAATGGCTTGACTACACCAGCTGAAGTCCAAAAAGGTGTGGCTGACAATACTAAAGACACAGTAGATGTTCCAGCTACATACTTGGACAAAGCTAATTTCCCCGGCCCATTCACAGCAGGTGTCAACCAAGTCATTCCATACGAATTCTTTGCTGGTGACGGTATGTTAACCCGCCTTATCTTGAAAGCTTCTGACAAGGCCCCATGGTCAGACAACGGT
>NZ_KV795029.1:33825-38014 GCF_001808865.1 Streptococcus sp. HMSC061D10
CACAGCCGGTGTCAATCAAGTCATTCCATACGAATTCTTCGCAGGTGATGGTATGTTGACCCGCCTCATCTTGAAAGCCTCTGACAAGGCCCCATGGTCAGACAACGGTTCAGCTAAAAATCCCACTCTCCCACCAGTAGAAAAATTAGGCAAAGGCCTTTACTTCTATGAAGTGGATTTGGCAGGCACCCAAGGTAAATCTGATAAAGAGCTTCTAGACCTCTTGAAACAAAACGGCACTCAAAGCTATAAAGCAACTATCAAAGTGTACGGTGCCAAAGATGGCAAGGCAGACTTGAGCAATCTTGTAGCGACTAAAGATTTGACAGTGAACTTGAATGGACATCAGTCTCTTGTTCCGATGCAGTCAGGTTCCGTCCCATCTTCTAATGGTTCAGCTATGCCGGCTCCAATGATGAATAGTCATCAAGATGCGTCTAAGATGAACGCTCAAATGCCAAGTGCTAATCAAGATGAGATGAAATCTAAAATGCCAGCTACTAGCCAGGATAAGATGATGCCTAATAAAGAGCAAGATAAAACCATGAATGCTAGCCAGCCTATGGCAACACCAAGTATGAAACAAGATCAAGTTCCAGCAGCCACAAGCAAAATGCCTGATGAAGGCAAGATGGCATCTAATAACAAGATGTCAAGTCCGATGATGGCTGATCAAATGAAAGGCAAAAAAGACATGCTTCCATATACTGGTGAAGCCCAAACATCAATGGCTCCTATTGGCTTCCTTGGACTCGCCTTGGCCGGACTACTAGGTGGCCTCAGTTTGAAAGCTAAAAAAGAGGAAAATGACTAGTCTAGCTACAGACTTTCTATCTAGGATTTGAAAAATCCAGATATAGTTTAGAATGTTCGTAAAGCGATTAAAATAGTGTTATACTATTGTAGTATAGCACTGTTTTTTTCAAAGGAGAGACAGATGGGAAAGACCATTTTACTCGTTGACGACGAGGTAGAAATCACAGATATTCATCAACGCTATCTGGTTCAGGCAGGGTATCAGGTTTTGGTGGCTCATGATGGAGTAGAGGCCTTGGAAATCTTCAAGCGAAAACCGATTGATTTGATTATTACAGATATCATGATGCCTCGGATGGATGGTTATGATTTGATTAGTGAGGTTCAGTATCAATCTCCAGATCAGCCTTTTCTATTTATTACAGCTAAGACAAGCGAGCAGGATAAGATTTACGGCCTGAGCTTGGGGGCAGATGACTTTATTGCCAAGCCCTTTAGCCCTCGTGAGCTGGTTTTGCGTGTCCACAATATCTTGCGTCGCCTTCATCGTGGAGGTGAGACAGAAGTCGTCAGTCTCGGGGATTTACGGATGAATCACGGTAGCCATGAGGCTCAAGTCGGAGATGTAGCACTTGATTTGACAGTCAAATCCTTCGAGCTTTTATGGATTTTAGCCAGCAATCCAAAGCGAGTTTTCTCTAAGACAGATCTCTATGAAAAGGTCTGGCAAGAAGACTATGTGGATGATACCAATACCTTAAATGTTCATATTCATGCTCTTCGACAGGAGTTAGCTAAATATGCTAGTGCAGAAACGCCCACCATAAAAACAGTTTGGGGCTTGGGCTACAAAATTGAGAAAGCACGAGGTAGTCAATGAAATTAAAAAGTTATATCCTAGTGGGTTATATCATTTCAACACTCCTAACGATTATCGTAGTTTTTTGGGCAGTCCAGCGAATGTTAATTGAAGAAAGAGAGATTTATTTCCTGATTGGCATGACTCTAATCGCAAGTTTTGTCGGTGCTGGGATTAGTCTCTTTCTCCTATCACCAGTCTTTACTTCATTGGGTAAACTCAAGGAACATGCCAAGCGAGTAGCGGACAAGGACTTTTCTTCAAATCTGGAGGTTCAAGGGCCTGTGGAATTTCAGCAATTAGGCCAAGCCTTCAATGAAATGTCCCATGATTTGCAGGCCACCTTTGATTCCTTGGAAGAAAGCGAGCAGGAAAAGGGCTTGATGATTGCCCAGCTATCGCATGATATCAAGACTCCAATCACTTCAATCCAAGCGACGGTAGAAGGAATTTTGGATGGAGTTATCAAGGAAGGAGAACAAGCCCATTATTTAGCAACCATTGGACGCCAGACAGAACGGCTTAATAAACTGGTTGAAGAGTTGAATTTTTTGACCCTAAATACAGCTAGAAATCAGGTGGAAACGACCAGCAAGGACAGTATTTTTCTGGACCAGCTCTTGATTGAGTGCATGAGTGAATTTCAGTTCTTGATTGAGCAGGAGGAACGAGATGTCCATTTGCAGGTAATCCCAGAGTCTGCCCGGATTGAGGGAGATTATGCTAAACTTTCTCGTATCTTGGTGAATCTGGTCAATAATGCTTTTAAATACTCAGCTCCAGGAACCAAGCTGGGAGTGGTGGCCAAGCTGGAGGATAGCCAGCTTTCAATCAGTGTGACCGATGAGGGACAGGGCATTGCCCCAGAGGATTTAAAGAATATTTTCAAACGCCTTTATCGTGTAGAAACTTCTCGTAACATGAAAACAGGTGGTCATGGCTTAGGGCTTGCAATTGCGCGTGAATTAGCCCATCAATTGGGTGGAGAAATCACAGTCAGTAGCCAGTACGGTCTAGGAAGCACCTTTACCCTCGTCCTCAACCTCTCTGGCAATGAAAATAAAGCTTAAAACCCCTTTACAAATCTAGCCATTCATGGTAAAATGGATTTTGTGTGAAATATCAGCAGGAAAGCATGAAGCTCGTCAACAGGTGTCTTATGATAAGTAACCTTGGCTGTTTAGGCGAAGGGCATCTGCACGAATCAGGGCTTTCTAAGTGACTATTTCCACCGAAATATTATTTATATCAGGAGGACATTCACATGTCACGTTATACAGGACCATCTTGGAAACAAGCTCGTCGCCTTGGCCTTTCACTTACAGGTACAGGTAAAGAATTGGCACGTCGTAACTACGTACCAGGACAACACGGACCAAACAACCGTTCTAAATTGTCAGAATACGGTTTGCAATTGGCTGAAAAACAAAAACTTCGTTTCACTTACGGTGTAGGTGAAAAACAATTCCGTAACTTGTTCGTACAAGCTACAAAAATCAAAGGCGGAATCCTAGGTTTCAACTTCATGCTTCTTTTGGAACGTCGTTTGGATAACGTTGTTTACCGTCTTGGTCTTGCAACTACTCGTCGTCAAGCTCGTCAATTCGTAAACCACGGTCACATCCTTGTTGACGGAAAACGCGTTGATATCCCATCATACCGCGTAACTCCAGGTCAAGTGATCTCAGTTCGTGAAAAATCATTGAAAGTTCCAGCTATCCTTGAAGCAGTAGAAGCTACTCTTGGACGTCCAGCATTCGTATCATTCGACGCTGAAAAATTGGAAGGTTCATTGACTCGCTTGCCAGAACGCGACGAAATCAACCCAGAAATCAACGAAGCACTTGTCGTTGAATTCTACAACAAAATGCTTTAATTTTAAGAAATATCTTACAGAAAGCCTACAACAGTGGGCTTTTTGCTTTGTCTGAAAATTAGATTATGAAAAACTAGCCAGCTTTACGTGAATTACAAACTTATAATCAATAACACTACAGACTCAAAAAACACAAGACAGAAACCAAAGCCCTTCTTTCCTCCTTTCTCTGCTATACTACAAGCAGAGAAAGGGGGAAAGCAAATGCTTGAAAAGTATTATGAGAAAGTAAAAGGGATTGTCCATAGATGCCGAAAAGATTATTATCTCCACCTGTGGGAAAAAGAGGATTGGGATCAAGAAGGACTGATCTGTCTCTATGAACTTCTCGAGGCCCAACCAGACTTAGTGGAAGAGGAAAAGAAACTCTACGTCTACTTCAAAACAAAATTCCGCAATCGAATCCTAGATAGCGTCAGAAAACAAGAGAGTCAAAAACGTCGCCTGGACCGTATGGCCTATGAAGAAGTAGGCGAGATTAGCCATCGCCTACCAGAAGGAGGATTGTGGCTGGATGATTACTACGCCCTTCATGAATTGTTGGATAGTTATAGAAGAAAATTACCACAAGATAAGCAAGAAGCCTATGAACGCCTCTGGGCAGATGAACGTTTCAAGGGACGCAAATCCATGCTGAAAGAGTTAAAGGAAGTAATTCAGTAGAATTGAAAAAAAGTTAAAAAAAGGTGTTGACAAAG
>NZ_KV795030.1:0-24133 GCF_001808865.1 Streptococcus sp. HMSC061D10
TTAATTGTCTAACTTTTTGGGGTCAGTACACATGCCTCTTTTTTTATTACTTTTCCACTCTAGTGCTGTATTATCTTATTCACTAAATCTTAAAAAATAGCCATCTGGATCTAGAACTGCAAATTCATGAGGGTAGATATATTGTTCACCAACTCGAAATTCTCTTTTAGTCAAAGGACGATGAATAGGATAGTTAGACTCAATTACTTTCTGATAGAGTCTGGGGACATCCTTGATACCAAAGGAAATATTGACACCACGCCCGAAAGGATAAGTCAGTTGGGCTAACTCTTCTTCCTTGCCTTCTTCTAGCATTAGCTGGCAGTCTTCAAGCGAAAGGAAGAGAAATTTTTCCTCTGGACGCTCGTATTCGACAGAGAATCCCAATAAGTCGCAGTAGAAGTGACGCGATTTCTCGATATCCGATACGACAAATTCAGGGATGACAGCTTGATAGTCCATTCGTTTTCTCCTTAGAAATCAATCTCCAAGACAATCGGTGTATGGTCTTGGCGTGCGCCTGAGTCGATCATATCTGACTTGGTAACCTTATCTGCTACGCGGTTACTTGTGAGCCAGTAGTCGATTCTCCAGCCGGTGTTGTTGATTTTTGAAGTTTTACTGCGTTGCGCCCACCAAGTATAGTGTTCTGGCACATCGCCATGGATATGGCGGAAGGTATCCGTAAATCCTTTGGCTAAAAGGTTTGTAAATCCTTCACGTTCTTCGTCTGTGAAACCTGGTGAACGACGGTTGCTGGCTGGGTTGGCAAGGTCAATTTCCTTGTGGGCAACATTGTAGTCTCCGGTTGCTAGGACAGGTTTTTGCTTGTCTAGTTGAGCCAAGTACTCTGCATATTTGACATCCCAGACTTGACGTTCTTCCAAGCGTTTGAGCCCATCTCCAGCGTTTGGTGTGTAAACTTGAGTCACGAAAAATGTATCAAATTCTAAAGTGATGATACGTCCTTCCAAGTCCATGGTAGAAGGTGCACCGATTTCTGGGAAGCTGATGCTTGGAGTAAGTTCTTTCTTATAGAGGAACATAGTTCCAGCATAACCTTTACGAGCAGGTTCTTGAGAGGAACGCCAGGTGTTTTCGTAGCCTGGGAAGAGTTCTTCCAGTACCTCAAGGTGTTTTTTAGTAGGACCTTTAGCTGAAAGCTTGGTTTCTTGGATGGCAATGATATCAGCATTTTCAGCAACCAATGTTTGGAGGACATCTTGTGATAATTTCGCACGCGCAGAATCACTTGTCAATGCTGCATTGAGGGAATCAATATTCCATGAGATTAATTTCATAATGTTTACCTTTTCATTCAGATTATAGACAATATTATACCAGAAAAAGAAGTAATTCCCCAGCGTATAGTTTGAAAAATCCAGGTCATTCCTATATAATAAAGAATGATTCATGTAAAGGATTGAAAATAAATGAAATGTTACTCCTTTGAGTATCTTTATCGCTGAATATGACAAAATTTAAGTTAGTGTCATCACCTATGAATAGGAAAAACCTGGGGTAGTCGCCTCAGGTTTCCATTTGTCATTAGAAAGGAATTTTATGTCCATCATCCAAAAACTCTGGTGGTTTTTTAAATTAGAAAAACGCCGTTACCTAGTTGGAATTGTAGCTTTGGTTTTGGTTTCTGTACTAAACCTCATCCCACCTATGGTCATGGGGCGCGTAATCGATGCCATTACTTCGGGACGATTAACACAAGATGAGCTCCTGCTTCATCTCTTTAATCTCCTGCTGGCAGCTTTCGGGATGTATTATCTGCGTTACGTTTGGCGTATGTATATCTTAGGAACCTCCTATCGACTTGGCCAAATCATGCGTTCAAGACTATTTGAGCATTTTACCAGAATGTCGCCTGCTTTTTATCAGAATTATCGGACTGGGGATTTGATGGCTCACGCCACCAATGATATCAATGCTCTGACTCGTCTAGCAGGTGGTGGTGTCATGTCGGCGGTGGATGCCTCTATCACGGCCTTGGTGACTCTGCTGACAATGCTCTTTAGCATTTCTTGGCAGATGACCTTGGTTGCCATTCTCCCTTTGCCGTTTATGGCCTATGGGACTAGTCGTCTGGGGAGAAAGACCCATAAGGCTTTTGGCGAATCTCAAGCAGCCTTTTCTGAACTTAACAATAAGGTTCAAGAATCTGTATCAGGTATCAAGGTAACCAAGTCTTTTGGCTATCAGTCTGATGAATTGGCATCCTTCCAGGAAGTCAATGATTTGACCTTCCAAAAGAATCTGCAAACCATGAAATATGATAGTCTCTTTGACCCCATGGTTCTACTCTTTGTTGGTTCTTCCTATGCCTTAACTCTCTTAGTGGGTGCCTTTATGGTGCAAGCAGGACAAGTAACCGTTGGTAATCTTGTCACCTTTATCTCTTACTTGGATATGTTGGTCTGGCCCTTGATGGCGATTGGTTTCCTCTTTAATATTACTCAAAGAGGGAAGGTTTCTTATCAACGAATTGAGAGTCTTTTGTCTCAAGAATCACCTGTCAAAGATCCAGAATCTCCACTTGACGGGATTGAAAATGGGCGCTTGGACTATGCCATTGATCGTTTTGCCTTTGAAGACGAAGAGACGCTGAGAGATATACATTTTAGTCTCGAAAAAGGGCAAACCTTGGGCTTGGTTGGACAGACTGGTTCAGGGAAAACTGCTTTGATTAAGTTGCTCTTGCGTGAGTATGATGTTGACCGAGGAGCTATTTATCTGAATGGTCACGATACTCGTGCCTATAGACTAGCTGATTTACGAAGTTTGATGGGATACGTCCCACAGGACCAATTTCTCTTTGCTAGTTCTATCATAGAGAATATTTGTTTTGGAAATCCCGACCTACCTTTCTCAGCAGTAGAAGAAGCGACTCAGTTGGCTCAAGTCTATCAAGACATTCAAGCCATGCCTGAGGGATTTGATACAGTTATCGGGGAAAAAGGTGTTAGTCTATCTGGTGGACAAAAGCAACGTCTGGCTATGAGTCGGGCTATGATCTTAAATCCTGATATCTTGATTTTAGATGATTCCTTGTCAGCTGTGGATGCTAAGACAGAGTTTGCGATCATCGATAATCTCAAGGAAACTCGCAAAGATAAAACGACTATCATCACTGCCCATCGTCTCAGTGCAGTTGTTCATGCAGATTTGATTTTGGTCATGCAGGATGGTCGCATCATTGAACGAGGTAGGCATGAAGACTTACTAGCCTTGGATGGTTGGTATGCCCAAACCTACCAGTCTCAACAGTTAGAAATGAAAGGAGAAGAAGATGCGGAATAAACAAGAACAATGGGCTGTATTGAAACGCTTGTTGTCTTATCTTAAGCCCTATAGTCTCCTAACCTTTTTAGCACTTGCTTTTCTCCTTGCGACGACTGTTGTTAAGAGTATTATCCCCTTGGTTGCTTCGCACTTTATCGACCAGTATCTAAACAACCTTAATCAGCTTGCTGTTACAGTTTTGCTAATTTACTATGGTCTCTACATTCTTCAAACTATTGTCCAATATGTGGGGCACATCCTCTTTGCGCGCGTGTCCTACAGCATCGTTAGAGATATCCGACGTGATGCCTTTGCCAATATGGAGAAGCTAGGCATGTCTTATTTTGATAAAACACCTGCAGGTTCCATCGTTTCTCGTTTGACCAACGACACGGAGACCATTAGTGATATGTTTTCGGGAATCTTATCTAGCTTTATCTCGGCAGTCTTTATATTCGTGACGACCCTTTATACCATGTTAGTTTTGGACTATCGTCTGACTGCTTTAGTCTTGCTCTTTCTACCTTTGATTTTCCTTTTGGTTAATCTCTACCGTAAAAAATCGGTCAAGGTCATTGAAAAAACCAGAAGTCTACTGTCAGATATTAACAGTAAGCTGGCAGAAAATATCGAAGGAATTCGTATTATTCAAGCCTTTAACCAAGAAAAACGCCTGCAAGAAGAGTTTGATGAGATAAACCAGGAACACCTAGTCTACGCTAACCGTTCAGTAGCCTTGGATTCTCTCTTTTTACGCCCAGCTATGAGTTTGTTGAAGCTGTTGGGATATGCGGTTTTGATGGCCTACTTTGGCTATCGCGGACTTTATCTAGGAATAACGGCAGGAACTATGTATGCCTTTATCCAGTACATCAACCGTCTCTTTGATCCGCTCATCGAGGTAACGCAAAACTTTTCTACTCTTCAGACATCCATGGTGTCAGCAGGTCGTGTCTTTGCACTCATCGATGAGTCCAACTATGAACCGGTCCAAGAAAATGGACAAGCCGAGATTAAAGAAGGAAATATCCGTTTTGAACATGTGTCCTTCTCCTATGATGGGGAACACCAAATTCTCGATGATATTTCCTTTACCGTCAATAAAGGTGAAACCATTGCCTTTGTCGGGCATACTGGCTCTGGAAAATCTTCGATCATCAATGTTCTTATGCGTTTTTATGAATTTCAGTCTGGTCAAGTTCTCCTAGATGGTGTGGATATTCGTAAGTATAGCCAAGAGGAATTGAGAAAAAATATCGGTTTGGTCCTACAGGATCCCTTCCTCTATCATGGGACCATTAAGTCCAATATCGCCATGTACCAAGATATCGGCGATGACCAGGTTAAGACAGCAGCAGAATTTGTCGATGCAGATTCTTTCATTCAGGACCTTCCATTAGGTTATGATGCTCCTGTATCTGAGCGTGGTTCGAGTTTTTCAACCGGTCAACGTCAGCTTCTTGCCTTTGCTAGAACTGTTGCCAGTCAACCTAAAATCCTGATTTTGGATGAAGCGACAGCCAATATCGACTCTGAGACAGAAGCTCTGGTCCAAAATTCCCTAGCTAAGATGAGACAAGGTCGGACAACCATTGCCATCGCCCATCGCCTTTCTACCATTCAAGACGCTAACTGTATCTATGTTCTTGATAAGGGACGTATTATTGAGAGTGGCACACACGAGGAACTTTTAGCCTTGGGTGGAACCTATCACAAGATGTATAGTTTGCAGGCAGGAGCTCTTTCCTAAGGAAGAATTCCTTTAAAACATAGATTTCTTGCACTGCCTCTTTCATTTTGTGGTATAATGTAGAATGTTAATAAAGATTATATATAAAAATAGAGGAGAATGTGCATGCTGAAATGGGATGAACTACCTCAAGAAATGCAATTGAGCGAGGTAAAACCATACTACCAGCTTGTGTCTAGAAGAAAAGGCTCACTAATTTTCAAGCGTTGTCTAGATTTGTTTCTAGCTTTGGTCTTGTTAATCTTGACCTCCCCCTTATTCCTGATTCTAAGCATCTGGATCAAGCTAGATAGCAAGGGTCCAGTTATTTACAAGCAAGTGCGGGTAACCCAGTACAACCGTCATTTCAAGATTTGGAAATTCCGGACCATGGTGACGGATGCTGATAAAAAAGGAAGTCTAGTAACTTCTGCAAATGACAGTCGTATCACTAAAGTTGGAAATTTCATTCGACGTGTTCGTTTGGATGAATTGCCGCAATTGGTCAATGTCCTCAAAGGAGAGATGTCTTTTGTAGGAACACGCCCAGAGGTACCACGCTACACAGAGCAGTATAGCCCTGAAATGATGGCTACCTTGCTCTTACCTGCGGGGATTACTTCCCTTGCCAGCATTAACTATAAGGATGAGGATGCCATCATCAGTCAAATGACTGCAAAGGGTATGACTGTTGACCAGGCTTATGTGGAAAGAGTCCTTCCAGAGAAAATGCACTTTAACCTAGCCTACCTACGTGATTTTAATTTCTTCGGAGATATCAAGATCATGTTCCAGACTGTAGTTGAAGTTTTAAAATAAAGTAGTCACAAGAGTGAATACAGTAAAAGGAGTAAATCAATGACAAAGTATAATATTCCATTTTCACCACCCGATATTACCGAAGCTGAAATTGCTGAAGTAGCCGATACCCTTCGTTCTGGTTGGATCACAACAGGACCTAAGACAAAAGAATTAGAGCGTCGTCTGTCCATCTATACTCAAACGCCTAAGACAGTCTGCCTCAACTCTGCAACAGCAGCTCTTGAATTGATTTTGCGCGTGCTTGAAGTAGGGCCTGGTGACGAAGTCATCGTTCCAGCTATGACTTATACAGCATCATGTAGTGTCATTACTCACGTAGGTGCGACACCAGTGATGGTTGATATCCAAGATGATACCTTTGAAATGGACTATGATAAGCTTGAGCAAGCTATTACTGAGAAGACTAAAGTCATCATCCCGGTAGAACTAGCAGGGATTATCTGTGACTATGACCGCTTGTTCCAAGTTGTAGAAAAGAAACGCGACCTCTTTACAGCTACTAGCAAGTGGCAAAAGGCCTTTAACCGTATTGTGATTGTCTCTGATAGTGCCCACGCTTTGGGTTCAACCTACAAGGGACAACCAGCCGGTTCAATTGCAGACTTCACATCATTCTCTTTCCACGCGGTTAAGAATTTTACAACTGCTGAGGGAGGAAGTGCGACTTGGAAAGCAAATCCAGCGATTGATGATGAAGAAATGTATAAGGAATTCCAAATCCTATCTCTTCATGGTCAAACCAAAGATGCGCTTGCTAAGATGCAACTAGGTTCTTGGGAATACGATATCGTAACACCAGCCTACAAGTGCAACATGACGGATATCATGGCTTCACTTGGTCTAGTTCAGCTAGATCGTTATCCTGGCTTACTACAACGTCGTAAGGATATCGTGGATCGCTATGACCGCGGATTTGCAGGAACTCGGATTCACCCATTGGCTCATGAGACAGATGCAGTTGAATCTTGTCGTCACCTCTACATCACCCATGTGGAAGGAGCTAGTCTCGAACAACGTAATCAAATTATCCAAGAATTGGCCAAGGCAGGAATTGCAAGTAACGTTCACTATAAACCGCTTCCACTTTTGACAGCTTATAAGAATCTTGGCTTTGACATGGCAGACTATCCTAAGGCCTATGCCTACTTTGTAAACGAGATTACACTACCACTTCACACGAAATTAACGGATGAAGAAGTAGATTATATCATTGAGACTTTTGTCAGAGTTTCTGAAGAAGTTCTTGGTTCTTCACAAAAATAATTAAAAAAATTAGTAAAAAATTAGTGAAAACGGTTGACAAAGGAAAAACAATAACATATAATTAACTCAACAAATCAGAAAAGTAATTATTTTTAATCTTCAGGGAGCCTGTGGTTACTGTGAACAGGTGTTTGAAAGTAGTGAAATTGGGCTGATTTTAAAAGTGAATTTGAAACAATGAAAATTCGGTAGGCACACCTTACAGTGCAACTTGTTGTTAGACAAGGCAGAGATGTAAAGGGGATATTCTCTTTACAATTGAGGTGGTACCGCGTTACGAACGCCCTCACATGGAAGTGGATTCCGTGTGTGGGCTTTTTCTATTCGTTATTTTGTTTGTCTTTTATTAGGGAGTTAACTGAGAGTAATATTCAAGTTTCACTTGTTCTTTTAGTAAAGGCTGAAATGGTCCCCCAGACCATTTCACTACCAAAAGCAAACAAAAAGCCGGATTCATACAGAAGGAGGAAAAATTTATGACAACTAAAGGATATTTTGGACAATTTGGTGGTAGTTTTGTACCAGAACCAATTCAGGTTTTGCTAGATGAATTGGAAGTGACTTTTGAAAAATACAAGGACGATCCAGAGTTTTTAGCTGAGTTTCGCCATTATTTGAAGGATTATTCAGGTCGTGAAACACCACTCTATTTTGCAGAAAGCTTGACAGAACACCTAGGCGGAGCTAAGATTTATCTCAAGCGTGAAGACCTTAACCACTTGGGTTCTCACAAACTTAATAATGTTTTGGGTCAAATCCTTCTAGCTAAACGCATGGGTAAAAAGCGTGTCATTGCAGAGACAGGAGCTGGTCAGCACGGTGTTGCGACTGCTGCAGCTGCAGCCAAGTTTGGTATGGCATGTGATGTCTACATGGGGGCAGAAGATGTGGAGCGTCAACGTCTCAATGTCTTCCGCATGGAGATGATGGGAGCAACTGTTCACGCAGTTGAAACTGGGACTCGTACCCTCAAAGATGCGGTAGATGCAGCCTTTGGAGCATGGATGAATGACCTTGAAGCCTTCTACGTTTTAGGATCTGCTGTAGGTCCTCACCCTTATCCAACGATTGTTCATGAATTCCAGAAAGTTATTAGTGAAGAATCTCGTCGTCAAATCTTGGAAAAAGAAGGACGACTGCCAGACTACGTCATTGCCTGTGTGGGCGGTGGTTCCAATGCCATCGGAGCTTTTTCACAGTATGTAGCTGATGAAGAAGTCAAATTGGTTGGGGTAGAAGCTGCTGGTCATGGACTTGACACAGACAAGCACGCAGCAACAATGACCAAGGGTAGTGTAGGAATTGTAGATGGAATGAAAACCTATGCAGTCTTTGGTGAAGACGGAAATGTTGCACCTGTTTACTCTATCTCTGCAGGTTTAGACTATCCAGGAGTTGGACCAGAACACGCCTTCTTTAAAGACTCTGGTCGTGTAGAATATGTAGCAGCGACAGACAAAGAAGCTGTCCACGCCTTGCTTTTATTAAGCAAAACAGAAGGAATCATCCCTGCAATTGAAAGCTCACATGCTATCGCTGAAGCAGTCAAACGCGCACCAAAACTAAGTAAAGATGAGATTATCATCATCAATGTCTCTGGTCGTGGAGACAAGGACGTAGCTGCCATTGCAGACTACCTTGAAGCTAAAAAATAAAAGATGGAAAAATTATAGCTGTTTCTCTCTCAGAGAGCTTGTGGTTGCTGAAAACAAGCAGAGTAAGCTGTAAGGTTGGGTCCATCTGAATTGAGAGAAGAAAACATGATTCTCAAGGGGAGTGCCCTTTATCGCACAGCCTGTTATAGGAAGGTTCTGAGACAGGAATGAGAGATAGGAGAAATCCTATAATTGAGGTGGCACCGCGAATTTCGTCCTCACGCAAGTTATTTTGCGTGGGGATTTTTTGTAGAATCAACACGGAATTTAAGAAGAACTGAAAGGGAAATTACAATGGAACGAATCATTCATGGAGATGTTTTATCACCAATCTTGGCTTATATGCGCTTAAACGGAAAACACAAGGCCATACTTGAAAGTATCCCAAGAGAAAAGGAAAATGCTCGTTTTTCTATCTTAGCCTATAACCCAGTTTTTGAAATTAAGTTCGAAAATGGAGTCCTTTATCAAAATGGACAAGAGATTGATCGTGATCCTTTGGATTTCCTCTATGAGGTTACTCATAAGAGCCAGCACCATTCAGACCTACCTTTTGGTGGTGGAGCTATTGGCTTTGTTGGTTACGATATGATTTCTCTATATGAAGAGATTGGCCAGCTCCCTGAGGATACGATTGGGACACCAGATATGCATTTCTTCGTATATGAGAGTTATATAGTTTTTGACCACAAGAAAGAAAAAATTCATATCATCGAGGATGCTCTTTACAGTGATCGGAGCAATGATGAGCTAAAAGTGGCTTTAGATCAGGTTTTAGAAGAGTTGAAAATCCCTGCTCCAAATGAATTTGAAGATTTGGATGTTTCTCCACTTCAGTTTAGACCACATATTGCACCTCAGAAATTTGAAGAAATGGTAGAAACAGCTCGCGACTTGATTCGTAATGGAGATATGTTTCAATGTGTGCTCAGTCAGCGCTTCTCCGCAGAAGTAACTGGAAATCCTTTTGACTTCTACAGAAATCTCCGAGTGACCAATCCATCAAATTACCTCTACTTTTATGACTTTGGAAATTATCAAATTATCGGTGCCAGTCCTGAGAGCTTGGTTTCCGTCAAAAATGGCATTGTGACAACCAATCCAATTGCAGGTACACGTCCTAGAGGTGCCAATGACGAGGAAGATGCGGCACTTGCAAGTGATCTACTTTCTGATGAAAAGGAAACGGCAGAACACCGAATGTTGGTGGACTTGGGACGAAATGATATCGGTAGAATTGCTGAAACAGCAAGTGTCCAAGTAACCAAGTATATGGAAGTCGAACTTTTCCGTTATGTCATGCATTTGACCAGCGTGGTTAAGGGGCGTTTGCTTCCAGAACTCACTGCCATGGATGCCTTGAAAGCAACACTTCCTGCTGGAACAGTTTCAGGAGCACCAAAGATTCGGGCCATGAAACGCATCTATGAACTAGAAACAGAAAAACGTGGCGTATACGCAGGAGCAATCGGCTACTTGTCTGCGACGGGTGATATGGATTTCGCCATCGCCATCCGAACTATGATTCTCAAAAATCAAACAGCCTATGTGCAGGCTGGGGCAGGGATCGTCTACGACTCTATCGCCCAAAACGAATACCAAGAAACCATTAACAAAGCTAAATCTATGACAAGAATGGGAGAACTAAGACCATGATCTTATTGATTGACAATTACGATTCATTTACCTATAACCTGGCTCAATACATCGGGAATTTCGCAGAAGTTCAGGTTTTGAGAAATGATGACCCACATCTTTATGAACATGCTGAAAAGGCAGATGGATTAGTTTTCTCTCCTGGTCCAGGTTGGCCAGCTGATGCTGGGAAAATGGAAGAAATGATTCGTGATTTTGCAGGTAAGAAACCTATTCTAGGGATTTGTTTGGGGCACCAAGCCATCGCAGAAGTCTTTGATGGTAAGTTGGGTTTGGCTCCTAAAGTTATGCATGGTAAACAAAGCCAGATTCGATTTGAGACTCCATCAGTTCTCTATCAAGGAATTGAGGACAATCGTCCAGTCATGCGTTACCATAGTATTTTAATTGAAGAGATGCCAGAAGAGTTTGAAGTGACAGCTCGTTCGATAGATGACCAAGCTATTATGGGGATTCAACACAAAACCTTGCCGATTTATGGTTTTCAGTATCATCCAGAAAGTATTGGAACGCCAGATGGCCTATCTTCTATTCAGAATTTTATCGAGAAAGTTGTAAAGTGAGGAACACAAAATGAAAGAAATTATTGAAAAATTAGCCAACTTTGAAGATTTATCAAGTGTTGAAATGACAGATGTGATCGAACGCATCGTAACAGGGCGAGTGACAGAAGCACAAATTGCGTCCCTACTTTTAGCTCTTAAAATGAAGGGAGAAACACCTGAAGAAAGAACAGCCCTCGCTCAAGTCATGAGAGGACATGCTCAACACATTCCAACAAATATTCAAGATGCTATGGATAACTGTGGTACAGGTGGAGATAAGTCATTTAGCTTCAACATTTCTACAACTGCAGCCTTTGTCTTGGCAGGTGGAGGAATCCACATGGCCAAACATGGAAATCGCTCTATTTCTTCTAAATCTGGGTCAGCAGATGTCTTGCAAGCTTTGGGAATCAATATTGACCTCAAACCATCACAATTGGGTAAGGTGTTTGATAAAACAGGAATCGTCTTTCTCTTTGCCAAAAACATGCATCCAGCTATGAAATATATCATGCCAGCACGTTTGGAATTGGGAATTCCAACCATCATGAATTTGACAGGTCCGCTCATTCACCCAATGGTCTTGGAAACACAGCTTCTAGGAATCAGTCGCCCAGAACTTCTGGAAAGTACTGCTCAGGTCTTGAAAAACATGGGCCGCAAACGTGCCATTGTAGTAGCTGGTCCAGAAGGATTGGATGAAGCTGGTTTGAATGGAACTACCAGTATTGCCCTTCTTGAAAATGGAGAAATTACTTTATCAACCTTTACTCCAGAAGATTTGGGAATGGAACGCATTGCTATTGAAGACATTCGTGGGGGAAATGCTCATGAAAATGCAGCAATTCTTGTCAGTGTTCTTAATAACGAACCAAGTCCATTCTTGGAAACAACCGTTTTAAATGCTGGTCTAGGATTCTACGCCAATGGTAAAGCAGACAGTATCAAGGACGGAGTTGAATTGGCACGTCAAGTGATTGCCAGTGGTAAGGCCCTTGAAAAACTCAGACTATTACAGGAGTATCAAAGATGAGTCAGGAATTTTTATCACGTATCTTAGAGCAAAAGGCGTGTGAAGTTGAAAAGATGGAGCGAGAGGAGCTTCAATCCTTGCGTCAAACTTATCGATTGAGTGAACATTTAAAAAATCATCAAGACCGTTTGCAAATCATTGCTGAGGTCAAAAAGGCAAGCCCGAGTCTAGGTGATATCAATCTGGATGTGGATATCGTACAACAGGCCCAGACTTACGAGGCTAACGGCGCGGTTATGATTTCTGTTCTGACAGATGAGGTTTTCTTTAAAGGTCATTTGGAGTACCTTCGTGAGATTTCCAGTCAGGTAAACATTCCGACGCTGAACAAGGATTTTATTATCGATGAAAAGCAAATCATCCGTGCTCGCAATGCAGGTGCGACCGTCATCTTGCTCATCGTAGCGGCCTTATCTGAAAAACGACTCAAGGAGCTTTACGACTACGCAACAGAACTGGGTATGGAAGTTTTAGTGGAGACTCACAATCTAGCTGAACTAGAGGTAGCTCACCGACTTGGAGCTCAAATTATTGGTGTCAACAATCGCAATTTAACAACCTTTGAAGTTGACTTGCAGACCAGCGTAGACTTGGCCAAATATTTCAAGGACGATTGCTTCTACATTTCCGAATCTGCTATTTTTACAGAGGAGGATGCAAAACGTGTTGCACCATACTTTAACGGAATTTTAGTAGGAACAGCCCTCATGCAGGCAGAAGATGTAGCCCAGAGAATCAAGGAGTTGCAGATTGACAAAGGTTAAGATTTGTGGACTATCGACAAAAGAAGCGGTAAAAACAGCTGTGTCGGCTGGAGCAGACTACATTGGTTTTGTCTTTGCTCCTAGCAAAAGACAGGTGATCTTGGAACAGGCTGCTGAGCTAGCAAAGCTCATTCCTGCAGATGTAAAAAAAGTTGGGGTATTTGTTTCACCCAGTCGGGCAGAACTGTTAGAAGCGGTAGACAAAGTTGGTTTGGACTTTGCACAAGTTCACGGTCAGGTAGTAGATAAACTATTTGAAAATTTGCCTTGTGCAAGTATTCAGGCTGTTCAAGTAGACGGGGATGGGCATGTACCCAATTCTCAGGCAGATTATCTACTCTTTGATGCACCTGTCGCAGGAAGTGGTCAAACATTTGACTGGGGGCAACTGGATACGACAGAACTATCTCAGCCTTTCTTCATCGCAGGTGGGCTTAACGAAGATAATGTAGAAGAAGCAATTCAGCATTTCTCTCCCTTTGCAGTAGATGTATCAAGCGGAGTAGAAACAGACGGACAAAAAGATCATGAAAAGATTAGAAGATTTATAGAGAGGGTAAAGCATGGCATATCAAGAACCAAATAAAGATGGATTTTACGGGAAATTCGGTGGACGTTTTGTCCCAGAAACATTGATGACAGCAGTATTGGAATTGGAAGAGGCTTATCGTGAAAGTCAGGCAGATCCAAGTTTCCAAGAGGAGTTAAACCAACTTTTGCGCCAATATGTAGGTCGTGAAACTCCCCTTTACTACGCAAAAAACTTGACCCAGCATATCGGCGGAGCCAAGATTTACCTCAAACGTGAAGACCTCAACCATACAGGTGCCCACAAGATTAACAATGCCTTGGGACAAGTTCTTCTGGCTAAACGTATGGGCAAAAAGAAAATTATCGCTGAAACAGGAGCCGGTCAGCACGGTGTGGCAACTGCAACAGCTGCGGCCCTTTTTAACATGGAATGTACCATCTATATGGGTGAAGAGGATGTCAAACGTCAAGCCCTCAATGTGTTCCGTATGGAGCTTTTGGGAGCTAAGGTTGAGGCAGTGACAGACGGTTCGCGCGTGCTCAAGGATGCGGTCAATGCAGCCCTTCGTTCTTGGGTTGCAAATATCGATGATACCCACTATATCCTTGGTTCTGCCTTGGGGCCCCATCCTTTCCCAGAAATTGTTCGTGATTTCCAAAGTGTTATCGGACGAGAAGCCAAGCAACAGTACCGTGAATTGACAGGTGAAAATTTACCAGATGCCCTAGTAGCCTGTGTTGGTGGTGGCTCTAATGCCATCGGACTTTTCCATCCATTTGTGGAAGATGAGTCAGTGGCTATGTATGGAGCTGAAGCAGCAGGACTTGGTGTGGATACAGAGCATCATGCAGCAACCTTGACCAAGGGTCGTCCAGGTGTTCTCCATGGTTCTCTCATGGATGTACTCCAAGATGCTCATGGTCAAATCTTAGAAGCCTTCTCTATCTCAGCAGGTTTGGACTACCCAGGTATCGGTCCAGAGCATTCACATTACCACGATATCAAACGCGCGTCCTATGTGCCTGTGACAGATGAAGAGGCCTTGGAAGGATTCCAACTCTTGTCTCGTGTGGAAGGAATTATCCCTGCCTTGGAGTCTAGTCACGCTATCGCTTTCGCAGTGAAATTGGCCAAAGAACTTGGCCCAGACAAGTCTATGATTGTCTGCCTATCAGGTCGTGGGGACAAGGATGTAGTTCAAGTTAAAGACCGATTGGAAGCAGATGCAGCAAAGAAGGGAGAAACTCATGCCTAAGACACTAACAGAAAAATTGAACGCTATAAAAGCGACTGGAAAGGGCATTTTCGTTCCCTATATCATGGCTGGAGACCATGAAAAAGGTTTGGATGGTCTTGCTGAAACAATTCGCTTTTTAGAAGACTTGGGTGTGTCTGCTATTGAAGTGGGAGTTCCCTTCTCAGACCCAGTTGCAGATGGTCCAGTTATCGAAGAAGCCGGCTTGCGTAGCTTAGCTCAAGGGACCTCTACTCAGGCTCTAGTCGAAACCTTGAAAACTATTGAAACTGAAATTCCGCTTGTCATCATGACCTACTTTAATCCTCTTTTTCAATACGGTGTTGAGAAATTTGTCAAAGAACTTTCTGATACAGCGGTTAAAGGGTTGATTATCCCAGACCTCCCTCATGGACATGCTAACTTTGTAGAGCCCTTTTTGGCAGGTACAGATATTTCTTTGATTCCACTTGTCAGCTTAACGACAGGAATGGAGCGTCAAAAAGAACTCATTGAGGGAGCTGAGGGTTTTGTCTATGCCGTTGCTATCAATGGGGTAACAGGGAAATCTGGCAATTACCGTGCAGACTTGGACAAGCACTTGGCACAATTGCATCAAGTGGCCGATATCCCAGTCTTGACAGGTTTTGGCGTATCTAGTCAAGCCGATGTGGAACGCTTCAATGCGGTGTCCGATGGCGTTATCGTCGGTTCCAAGATTGTTAAGGCTCTACATGAAGGACAAGTAGCAGATATCACTGACTTTATCCAAGAAGCAGTAGCTTACCAAAAATAATCATACAAGCAGCCAGTAAGAGGAAGGGCACAAAAGGAAGTCTTTCCTTTTTCTTTAGTAGGAGAAAGGCTAGGATGCCAGTTGTGGAAGCAAATTGGATTAAAATCAGAATTTCTGTAAGTGTAAAGACTAGCGAACAAGAAGCCAGAAAGAGAAAATCCCCTGCACCTATGCGGATATTAATAACATGAGCAATGATTCCAAGAATCAAGAAGAAAACCATGGCCAGATTCCAACTACAGAAAAACATGAGGATTAAGTGAAAAATTAGCCAAACTAGCAGGGGATACTCCTGATGACGAAAGTCGTAGATGCCTAAGGTCAAGCCGGCAGTTATCAAGATGACTTGCCCCAAAGTTAAAAATCCCACAGACTCAGCTAGAAAGAGCAGTCCCAAAGACAACTCAAAGAAAGCATACAAGACAGGATAGCGAACCTTGCAGTAGCGACAACGAAAGCGATGTACTACTTGAGAGACAATTGGAATCAAATCCAAGGGATGTAAGCGAGTCTGACAGGAATCGCAGTGACTAGCAGGAAAGATAATAGACTGCTCAGGAAAGCGATCGATGACTAAGCCTAGAAAGGAAGCAAGAATCGTTCCAACAAGAAAAAAATAAAGATGAATCATACTTATTTATTCGGAAAAAATAAGAGAAAGAGTATAATAGTTGGATAAAGGAGAAATTTTAGGAGCAAATATGAAAATTCACTTTGAAAAAGGACTTCAGATAGAAAATGCCCAACTCATTTGTCGCTGGTCTAATGCTTTGGGAGAAAGTTTTCAGAAGCAATGGATGGGACCAATGATTCCTTTTCCCTTGACAATTCAAGTCTTGCAAGATTTGGAAGGAATTTTTTCAATATTTGATGGACAAGAGTTTGTGGGGCTTATCCAGAAAATCAGGCTAGAAGACAGGAATCTTCATATCGGGAGATTTTTTATCAATCCTCAGAAACAGGGGCAGGGCTTAGGTAGCTAGGCTTTAAGGAAATTTGTTAGTTTGGCCTTTGAAAATGAAGACATAGATACTATTTCTCTAAATGTCTACGAGGCAAATCAAACAGCTTACAATCTTTACCAAAAAGAAGGATTTGAAATCGTTCAAATGGTTGAAGCACCTGTACGAAAATATATGATGATAAAATCTAGATAAGAATTAGATTATATCAATAACTGTCCCCGTGCAATTTTTGGTTTTCAAACTTGTTGCAGAGAAATTTTCTTGATAAAATAGATATATGACTAGATATAAAGCTATCATTTCCTATGATGGTTACGCCTTTGCTGGTTTTCAACGGCAACCACACGCGCGTAGTGTCCAAGAGGAAATTGAAAAAACTTTAACCAAATTAAATAAAGGGCAGGCCATTACCATTCATGGTGCTGGGCGAACGGACAGTGGTGTTCATGCCTTAGGGCAGGTCATCCACTTTGATCTTCCCTATCAGATGGATGAGGAAAAGCTTCGCTTTGCTCTCGATACTCAAAGTCCTGAAGATATTGATGTGATTTCGATTGAGATAGTGGCTGATGATTTTCATTGCCGTTATGCCAAGCATAGCAAGACCTATGAGTTTATCGTGGATAGAGGGCGTCCTAAAAATCCTATGAGACGTCATTATGCCACCCATTATCCCTATCCACTAGATGTGGAGCGGATGCAGCTTGCTGTAAAAAAACTAGAGGGAACACATGATTTTACTGGTTTTACAGCATCAGGGACTAGTGTGGAGGACAAGGTCAGGACGATCACGGAAGCTAGTCTTAGGGTTGATGAAACAGGTCAGTTTTTGACCTTTACTTTCTCTGGCAATGGCTTCCTCTATAAGCAGATTCGAAATATGGTTGGAACCTTGCTGAAAATTGGTAACAACCGTATGCCAGTTGAACAGATTGACCTCATCTTGGAGAAAAAAGACAGACAGTTGGCAGGACCAACTGCAGCACCTAATGGATTGTATTTAAAGGAGATTCGTTATGAAGAATAATCGTATTTTAGCACTTTCAGGAAATGATATTTTTAGTGGTGGTGGACTAGCTGCTGACCTTGCGACTTATACTTTGAATGGTTTGCATGGTTTTGTAGCCATGACTTGCTTGACTGCCTTGACAGACAATGGTTTTGAAGTCTTCCCGACAGATGAGACTATTTTCCAACAACAGTTGGATAGTCTAAAAAGTGTTGACTTTGGAGGGATTAAGATTGGTCTCTTACCGACTGTTGGTGTTGCTGAGAAAGCATTGAATTTCATCAAGGAAAGATCAGGAGTCCCTGTCGTTCTGGATCCTGTATTGGTTTGTAAGGAAACGCATGATGTTGCAGTTAGCGAACTCTGCCAAGAGTTGATTCGCTTTTTCCCTTATGTATCTGTGATTACTCCTAATCTTCCTGAGGCAGAGTTGCTTGCAGATCAAAAGATTGAAAGTCTGGATGATATGAAAGCTGCAGCGCGGAAATTACATGGCTTAGGAGCGCCAGCAGTCATTATCAAGGGAGGAAATCGTCTCAGTAAGGATAAGGCTGTGGATGTCTTTTATGATGGAGAGAATTTCACTATTCTTGAAAACCCAGTCATTCAAGGACAAAATGCTGGGGCAGGATGTACCTTTGCCTCAAGCATTGCTAGTCAGTTAGTCAAGGGAGAAGAACTCTTGCCAGCAATTGAAACTTCTAAAGCCTTTGTTTACCGTGCCATTGCACAAGCAGATCAATATGGAGTGAGACAGTATGAAGCAAACCAAAACAACTAAAATTGCCCTAGTATCTATCTTAGCAGCCACTTCTGTCGTATTGGGGTATTTTATAAAAATCCCAACACCAACTGGATTTCTAACACTTTTGGACGTTGGAGTCTTCTTCACAGCCTTTTACTTTGGAAGCCGTGAAGGAGCCGTTGTCGGGGGGTTAGCAGGATTTCTCATTGACCTCATTTCAGGCTACCCTCAGTGGATGATTTTTAGCTTAATCAATCATGGTTTGCAAGGCTATTTTGCAGGCTTTAAAGGGAAATGGCAATGGTTAGGATTAGTCTTGGCGACTCTATTCATGGTAGCTGGTTATGCCTTGGCATCAGCTTGGATGAATGGTTGGGGTGCAGCTATTCCAGAAATCATCCCAAATCTCATGCAAAATGTTGTTGGAATGACTCTAGGGTTTCTTCTTTGTCATAGTGTAAAGAAATTCAGATAATAGTGAAAAAAGGAAACCTACTCCGAACTATTAGGGAACTATTGAAAAAACTCTGATTATTTGCTAAAATGAGAGCTATGAAAACACTCTACGATGTGCAACAATATCTAAAACAGTTCGGTATCATTGTTTATATGGGAAAACGTCTCTATGACATTGAACTGATGAAAATTGAACTATCACGGATTTATGATGCAGGCTTGATGGACAAGCTAGATTATCTTGAAGCAGAAGCTGTTCTTCGCAGAGAGCACAAACTAGAATTAGACTATTTAGAAAAAAATGGAGATTAGGTAATATGGTAACTTGGGTATTATGGGGACTTATTGTAGCGATGTTGGCTTGGATGGGATACAACTACCTTCGTATTCGTCGTGCAGCGAAAATTGTAGACAATGCAGAATTTGAGTCTTTGATTCGTACAGGTCAGTTAATTGACTTGCGTGATCCAGCTGACTTCCACAGAAAACATATCCTTGGAGCTCGTAATATTCCTTCAAATCAATTGAAGACAAGTCTTGCAGCTCTTCGCAAGGATAAACCTGTCCTTCTATATGAAAACCAACGTGCGCAACGTGTGACCAATGCAGCACTTTTCTTGAAAAAGCAAGGCTTCTCAGAAATCTATATCCTCTCTTACGGATTGGATTCTTGGACTGGGAAGGTGAAGTCTAATTAACAATGTGAAAAAACTTGTCACATATGTTTAATATAAAGTCTCGGCTTTTTATGGTATAATTGTTAGTATAAAATTTAAGGAGTTTTTTGAAGATGAAAGAAAAGAAAAAACCATCACTTATTTTAGGTATTCTATCAATCGTCCTTGGCTTGCTATCTCCAATCGTAGGTCTTGTTTTGGGGATCATTGGTCTAGTCTTGGCTAATTCGCACGAAAAACAATCTGAACTAGTGTATAAAACAGAAAAAATTCTTAATATCGTAGGGATTGTCATTTCTGTACTTAACTGGATTGTAGCCGTCGCAGTATTTTTTAGATAAGCAATAAACAAAAAGCTTTAAATTTAAAGCTTTTTTTGTTTTATCCACTCTTCTCGGTTCAAGAACCGGCTAACATAGTGCTAACATTTTTCACCCAATTGATAAAGCCGATTTTTATGGTATTATTTATTTGTGTTTAGTTTAAGGAGTTTTTAGAATATGCAAGAAAAGAAAAAAGCGTCACTTGTTTTAGGGATCTTGTCTATCATTCTTGGTTTGCTTTCGCCAGTGGTAAGTTTGATTTTGGGGATTATTGGTCTAGTCTTAGCTAACTCACATCAAAAAGAATCTGGAATAGACTATAAAACAGAACGAATTCTCAATATCGTAGGTATTGTAGTTTTTGTAATAAACTTGATTGTAGCCATAGCGAGAGTTTATGGATAAGCAATAACAAAAAAGATTTGAAGTATAAAGCTTTTTTATTTTATCCACTATTTTCTAAGTATGTTTTAATAATCTGCAGTTCTTCTTTGTTTAGAGGTCGGAAATCACCTTCTGCTAGGTCAGAGTCTAACATAAAATCTCCAAATTGAACTCGTTTTAGGGCAGTGACCTTGACACCAACAGAGAGGAACATTTTTTTGACTTGATGAAACTTTCCTTCAGAGATGGTGATAGTGGCTTTGCTGAGATTAGGGCTTGAAGATAGAATCTCAAGCTGAGCAGGTTTACAAATAGTTCCATCAAGAAAGACAATCCCATCTTTAAACTCTTGAATATGGTCGGGAGTTAGTGGCCCATTGATCTCTACTTGGTAAGTTTTATCGACATGGTATTGAGGATGGAGGAGTTGAAAACCTAGAGGCCCATTGTCCGTTAAGAGGAGGAGTCCTGT
The DNA here is from genome assembly GCF_001808865.1 of Streptococcus sp. HMSC061D10. Lineage (NCBI taxonomy): Bacteria > Bacillati > Bacillota > Bacilli > Lactobacillales > Streptococcaceae > Streptococcus > Streptococcus sp. HMSC061D10. The sequence continues at coordinate 20,352 of NZ_KV795030.1, forward strand.
CGTATCCCGATCCAGACGACCGATGGCGTAGAGTTGATCAGACTGGAGATGCTGAGGAAGGAGGTCCATGACCGTTGGGAGTTTCTTATCCTTGCTTGCAGTTACGACTCCATTTGGCTTATGGAGCATGAGGTAGGTGTGTTCGTATCCTTGAATTCTTCTTCCTTGGAACATCAGTTCTTGAAGTCCTGTATCAACATTCTGTGCAAGGGAACTAGCAGGGAGTCCATCAACTAAAATTTCTTTTTTCAAAAGAGCTTGTTTCATGGCTTTTCGACTGATTTTTTCCTGGGCTAATAATTTATCTAAACGCATACCAGCCTATCTTATCATAAGTCGCTTGCTTTGAAAAGGCTTGAAGTGAAAAGAAAAGTGTAGTGAAAACATTTACACTTACTTGAGTTAAGTCATTTGCTCAAAATTGTGGTATAATCGTTCAGTTAGAAAATAAATTTTTGAATACAATAGAGGAAATCATGACAAAATTAAGAGAAGATATCCGTAATATCGCGATTATCGCCCACGTCGACCACGGTAAAACTACCCTTGTTGACGAATTGTTGAAACAATCTGAAACTCTTGACGCGCGTACAGAGTTGGCAGAGCGCGCAATGGACTCAAACGATATTGAAAAAGAGCGTGGAATTACCATTCTTGCGAAAAATACAGCAGTTGCCTACAACGGAACTCGTATCAACATCATGGATACACCAGGGCACGCGGACTTCGGTGGAGAAGTTGAACGTATCATGAAAATGGTTGACGGTGTTGTTTTGGTCGTAGATGCCTACGAAGGAACCATGCCACAGACTCGTTTCGTATTGAAAAAAGCCTTGGAACAAGACCTTGTGCCTATCGTTGTGGTTAACAAAATCGATAAGCCATCAGCTCGTCCAGCAGAAGTAGTAGATGAAGTCTTGGAACTTTTCATCGAGCTTGGTGCGGATGATGACCAGCTTGACTTCCCAGTCGTTTATGCGTCAGCTATCAACGGAACATCTTCATTGTCAGATGATCCATCAGACCAAGAAAAGACTATGGCGCCAATCTTTGATACTATTATCGACCACATTCCAGCTCCAGTTGATAACTCAGATGAGCCCCTTCAATTCCAAGTGTCACTTTTGGACTACAACGACTTCGTAGGTCGTATCGGTATCGGACGTGTCTTCCGTGGTAGTGTAAAGGTTGGGGATCAAGTTACCCTTTCTAAATTGGATGGTACAACTAAGAACTTCCGTGTCACAAAACTCTTTGGTTTCTTTGGTTTGGAGCGTCGTGAAATTCAAGAAGCTAAAGCTGGTGACTTGATTGCCGTTTCAGGTATGGAAGATATCTTTGTCGGCGAAACCATCACTCCAACAGATGCAGTTGAGGCTCTTCCAGTTCTTCACATCGATGAGCCAACACTTCAAATGACCTTCTTGGTCAACAACTCACCATTTGCTGGTCGTGAAGGTAAATGGGTCACTTCTCGTAAGGTTGAAGAGCGCCTTCAAGCAGAATTGCAAACAGACGTTTCTCTTCGTGTTGAACCAACTGACTCACCAGATAAATGGACTGTATCAGGACGTGGGGAATTGCACTTGTCAATCCTTATCGAAACAATGCGTCGTGAGGGCTATGAGCTTCAAGTATCTCGTCCAGAAGTTATCGTAAAAGAAATTGATGGCGTCAAATGTGAACCATTTGAACGCGTGCAAATCGACACACCTGAAGAATACCAAGGATCCGTTATCCAAAGCCTTTCTGAACGTAAAGGTGAAATGTTGGATATGATCTCAACTGGTAATGGTCAAACTCGTTTGGTCTTCCTCGTTCCTGCGCGTGGTTTGATTGGATACTCAACTGAGTTCTTGTCAATGACTCGTGGTTACGGTATCATGAACCATACCTTCGATCAATACTTGCCATTGATTCCAGGTGAAATCGGTGGACGTCACCGTGGTGCACTTGTTTCTATCGATACTGGTAAGGCAACGACTTACTCTATCATGTCTATCGAAGAACGCGGTACTATCTTTGTTAATCCAGGTACTGAGGTTTACGAAGGAATGATCATCGGTGAAAACTCTCGTGAAAATGACCTGACTGTTAACATCACGAAAGCAAAACAAATGACTAACGTTCGTTCAGCAACTAAGGACCAAACAGCGGTTATCAAGACTCCTCGTATCTTGACTCTTGAAGAATCACTTGAGTTCTTGAACGACGATGAATACATGGAAGTAACGCCTGAATCTATTCGTTTGCGTAAACAAATCCTTAACAAGGCAGAGCGTGAGAAAGCAAACAAAAAGAAAAAATCAGCTGAATAAGAGCTAGAAAGAGCAGAAAATGGTCTATTTAATCATAGGGATTTTATTACTCTTACTCTATATATTTGCGACACCTCAAAGTATCAAGGGAACGGTTAATATTGTAATTCTTGTTTTTGGTCTCGTTTCCCTCGTGATTTTGCTCATGTTGTCCATCCTGCAAATCTTTCAGCTACCAACAGAATTCTTTATTACAGTAGCCATGCTGGTCCTTACTTACTTTAGTTTGCGAGATATATCCTTAATGTCGGTGAAAAAGAGATAGGAAAACGGCTGTGGAGTTCTGCTAGAATTCAGTAAAGATATTTATTAAACATACCACAAGTGAAGTCAGAAAAACTGAGTTTACTTGTGGTTTTTGCTTTGTAGAATCTAGAAATTTAGGTTCTTTCAGCTTCATCGACTTCCTACTTTCATTCACTATAGATTTTTATTAAGTAGCAGATAATAGAAGAACTTCTGGGAGGAAATCACATTCTTACTGTGAATGTTTACAAAGGCTACGGATGCTTTTCTTTCAAAATTGGATAAAGAAGCTAAATATAACAATTTTGTTATTCAAATCCTTTGTAGGCGTTTACTATTTTTGATATACTGGAAGAAGGAATAGATACGAAATTGGAGTTTGTCATGAAACAACATCATGTTAAAGAAAAACAACGCTTTTCTTTGAGAAAGTATGCAGTAGGAACTTGTTCCGTCTTATTAGGAACGAGTTTATTTTTTGTAGGTACAAGTGGAAATGCTGTGCTTGCAGAGGAAAGGATTCCCCAGCTAGTGTCACACTATGTGGAAGATAAAGACTTGCCTGAATCTTTGAAGGCTGAACTACGTTGGTTTGAAGAGAATGCTATCCAAGTGGAGGAAGGTAAGGATTATTACTTCGTCTACCGTAAATCTACTGCGAAGTTACCGGATACTGGCTTGTTTTCAAATGCCATCCTGCCAGTACTAGGTACAGGACTCTTGTTAGTTTCGCTCACTCTTATTAAAAAGAGAAAGGGGGCCTCTCTCTTTCTAGTGACAGTTTTGGTTGTAGGTGGGACTGTACTATCAGTTTCTGCCTTGGAGAATTTAGTAGAGCTTCGCCCAGCTCTTGTCAAAACAGTTGCAGGAGAATTTTTGCCTAGTCCAGAAAGGATTGAGGGATATGAATTTACAGGCTATTATTTTGTCAGGGGAAATGGGGAAATTTCTAGGACTGAAGATACAAGATCTCATTTTCCACAAGCAGATAAGGTAGAATCCACCTCAATTCCAAGCGAAGGTGCTCCAAGCTTGGTCCAAGTGAAATCAGAACTTGAAGTCACGACAGAAGCACTTGCCTATGATACTATTCATCAGGAAGATCCAGACTTGCTTAAGGGTCAAACCCGTGTCATCAGAGCAGGAGTAACAGGTGAGCGCACTATCTTAACAGAAGTGACGACTGTAGATGGCAAGGAAGACCGCCAAGTCAAATCC
>NZ_KV795030.1:24233-25179 GCF_001808865.1 Streptococcus sp. HMSC061D10
AGAAGCCGTTGCTTATGATACTATTCATCAGGAAGATCCGGACTTGCTTAAGGGTCAAACCCGTGTCATTCGAGCAGGCGTAGCAGGTGAGCGCACTATTTTAACGGAAGTGACGACTGTGGATGGCAAGGAAGACCGCCAAGTCAAATCCAATACTGTGACTTTGGAGCCAATTTCCGAAATTATCGCAGTAGGTACTAAGGCAGAATCCACTTCAATTTCAAGCGAAGGTACACCAAGCTTGGTTGAGGTGAAACCAGAGCTTGAAGTAACGACAGAATCCATTGCTTATGATACTATTCATCAAGACGATCCAGACTTACTCAAGGGTCAAACCCGCCTTATCCAAGCAGGCGTAGCAGGTGAGCGCACGATCTTAACGGAAGTGACGACTGTAGATGGAAAGGAAGACCGCCAAGTCAAATCCAACACTGTAACCTTAGAACCAGTTACCGAAATCATAGCAGTAGGCACTAAGGTAGAATCCACCTCAATTCCAAGCGAAGGTACTCCAAGCTTGGTTGAGGTGAAACCAGAGCTTGAAGTAACGACAGAAACCGTTGCCTATGATACTCTTCATCAGGACGATCCGGACTTGCTTAAGGGTGAAACCCGCCTTATCCGAGCAGGGGTTGCAGGTGAGCGCACTATCTTAACGGAAGTGACGATTGTAGATGGCAAGGAAGACCACCAAGTCATATCCAATAGTGTAACCCTAGAACCAGTTACCGAAATTATCGCAGTAGGCACTAAGGTAGAATCCACCTCAATTCCAAGCGAAGGTGTTCCAAGTTTAGAAGAGGTGAAGCCAGAGCTTGAAGTTACGACAGAAGCCGTTGCTTATGATACTATTCATCAAGACGATCCAGACTTACTCAAGGGGCAAACCCGCCTTATCCAAGCAGGCCTAGCAGGCGAGCGCACTATTTTAACGGAAGTGACGACT
>NZ_KV795030.1:25279-70763 GCF_001808865.1 Streptococcus sp. HMSC061D10
CGAAATTATCGCAGTAGGCACTAAGGTAGAGTCGGCCCCAGTTCCAGAACCTAAGATTGAAACCCAAACAATCCCATATAAAACAATCTATCAAGCAGATGACAGCCAAGAAGTCGGTTCTAGAAAAACGAAAACACATGGGGTCAATGGACAAGTAGAAACCACTACCCGATATACAAGAGATCAAACCAGTGGTCAGATTACAGAGTCTAGTACATCAAAAACTCTGGTAGAAAAGGTAGATGAGGTTGTTCTAGTTGGGACCAAACCAAGTGTAGAAACAAAGGTCATCGCAAATAATACGATATATGAAGCGGACCCGACACTTCCTTATCAAACAGAAAAAGTTGCTGTTCCTGGTAAGGAAGGAAGCGAAAAAACGACTACCACCTATCAAGTAGATGCTCAGACAGGTCAGGTTACAGAAAGAGAACACCAAAAAGAAGTAACAGCTCCGATTGATAAGGTAGTGAAGGTCGGAAATGTCCAAACCATTGTGACCCCAATTCCAATCAAGGAGGAACGCCGTCAGGATCCAACACTTGAGAAGGACCTTGAAAAAGTAGAAAGCCAGGGCGAGCCTGGCGAGACCACCACTACCAGAGTTTATGAAGTGAATCCTCAAACAGGTGAAATGCTATCACACACGGAAACAAGTGCTGTGACAAAAGCAATGAAGCCAAAGATCATCTTGGTGGGAAGCAAAGAAAACAAACCTCATCTTCTTCCGGTGAATACGGAGTTGGAAAATGCCATTGATGTAAGACCGGCTAGCCAAGGAATGAAGGCTGTAGATTTACTTTCCAATGCTTATGTGACAAATGCCCTCAGACCAAATATTCTGGGGCGGGATGTAATTAGTAAGAAGATTGAACTCAAAAAGACAAATCCTACTATTTCAGATGAAGAGGTTCAAGAAGTCCTTCGCAAAGAATATCTAGAGAGATTATCTATTAAAGACACACTTGAAGAAACGAAAAAGACCCTAGATACAGACCTTAAAAAAGTTGTAGCCCATACCTTGAGTGTGCTCGGAAATACAGCGGAAAGCAGGGCTAAGGTTCAGGCAGATTTAGAAGCTAATAAGGAAAAGATTCTCCTAGGTTTAACCTATATCAATCGTTTCTATAACATTGATTTTGGTAAGACCAACATCCGTGATATTCTTGCCTACAATCCAAGCTCTTTTGGCAAGAAGGTTACGTCATTAGAATGGCTAACATCTCTAGGTTCAATGAGCTATGATGAGATGAAGCTGGTCAATAGCCCACGAACATTTGAAACATACTTTGGAAAGGTAACCGATAAGTCAACTCTATTAGACTTTCTTGACTATAACCGAACTACCTTTACAAACATGGATGGTGATACTTGGTTGAAGGATGCTACAAAAGCCATCGTTGTTGAGAAAAAATCTAAAGAAAAAACAGATGAAAATGTCAGTCTCTACACGAAGTTGACCTCTGATCCTGCCAAGTACGGGGCAGAACCTCAACAGATTGATAATCGCAAACAATATAACATGGCTACTCTTCTAGGCCTAGTAAACATCAAGGAACCGAGCATCTATGCCATTACTAATATGGCAACTGTTTCCTACGGAAATATCGGAACTTATATGGATACCTCACTGGCTCAAAGCAATCCTGCTCAATATAAGGCTGAATTGGAAAAAGTGAAGGCTTTGGTTGAATTGACAGCTGAGCGTCAGGCTGCTTATGTTGATACGCTTTATAGAATCACTAAAAAAGACAATCAATCAAAACTAGTAACCAACCGTTTGATTGTGGATACTATGAAAAAGTATACTAGCAAGCAAAATGCAGGCATCAAGGAAACCTGGTCTAAGGAGTTTGGTTCAGAGGCGGATAAGGGAGTCAAGGACTTCATGTCTCCTCTAGGCATGTATTCTCCGTCCCAATCAGTTGGTGCTGAGGCAAATGGTGCAGGTGTGCGTTACTTTATTGATAGGGTCTTGGATGATCGAGGGTCAGCGACCTATTCTCATGAAATGACTCACTTGTTGGATCGCACAGTCCTCTTTAATAATTATGGTCGACGAGATGGTACAGGGGCAGAATTCTATGCACGTGGAATCTTTGAAAACTCCTACACTCCAGAAACAGATAGCTACTTTAACTTGAACTTTGTCTATGACGAGAGTGACAAAGACAGCTTCTACAACAAGACGCCAGAGCGCTTTAAATCAGCCGCAGATTTGAAAGAATATATGCACGGAAGTTTCGATGTTCTCTATACTTTAGATTATCTAGAAGCTGAGGCAAGTCGAGGATTGTCAGCTGCGGATAAGGCAGTCTACTTCAAGCAACTCTTGCCGAGTGCGACAAGTGGTTCAAGAACTCCTGTTTCTTATCCAAATCCATCTGTCAAACCAAGCCACCAGAGCGAAGAAATCAAGGCTTTAACCGAGGCAGATGCTAGCAAGCTAGGCGATGTTCATAGTTTGATTGACAATCACATCGTGGTAAATCGCTATATCATTAAAGGATTCACGGCTACAGGGAAAGTAGAAGCCAATGGCTATTATACCGTTGATATGTTTGATACGATTTATGGTGTCAACGAAAATGATAAGGGAATGAGTGGTGATATCAGCTTTAGAAAACAAGCCTTTGAACTCATGGCAGCTCTTGGCTATTACGAAGGTTTCGTTCCTTATGTCTCTAATCAGTACAAGCAAGATGCAGAAAACGAGAATCGTCCCTTGTCAGACCAATACATCTTTGAAAAGATCTTAGCTGGTAAGACCTATGCTCAATTCAAGAAGGAACAAATGGATGAACGGATTGCGAATATCAGCAAGTTAAAACCGATTACCATTGACTACAAAGGTAAGCAGGAAGTGATTTCTAGTCCTGAACGAATGAAGCAATTGATGGAAGAAGCGGTAAAAGAAGAACTTGCTCAGATTAAAGCAGGAAATATCAGTCAAAAACAATACCGTTTCATTGAAACTCCTGTTCAGAAGTTGAAAAAAGCTATATACAAAGCATATCTCAAGGAATCAGATGAGTTTAGAAATTCTATTTATTCTGCTTAAGAGCAAGATCAGTCTATCATTAGGAGTTCATAGCAATTTTGCTACTTAGTAAGATTCACTAGTTAGCTAGGTTCGAGACAGAAAAACACCTTTTGAATTGCAAGTTTTCGCAGTTCAAAAGGTGTTTTGTTTATGATGATAGATTGCTTTTTTCTTCAGAATAGCGTTGATAGAAGTCAACTTTCAGTTGAATAAAGTTTTCCAATTCGCGCAGGAGTTGAAGTAAGGTTGCGCGCGTTTCAAATTCTTCCCTTGTTTTAGGGAGATTGCGATTGCGAAATACCTGTAGGTAGCTTTCAATATCATTTAATAAATCATTGGCAGGATTGGTCTGACTGAGTTGATCCGCAATTTTAGCGAATAGCTGGGCAAGGATTAGACTTTCGCTTGCGGCTAGATTACAGGTATTGATTTGTTGAGCCATATTACGAAGAATGCGACTCTGTCTCTGTCTCATTTCGAAATAGTGGATATGATAGTCGGTCTGATGAAAGAGGTGGTCAGAGTGATCAAGATAGACCAGTTTGAGAGCTTCTTCAAGAAGCTGATCCAGTTCTTCAACGAGTTGGGCACGGTTACGACCATCGCCCTTTCCAAGATAATATTCAAAACGTTGTAGGATGTGTTTGAGTTTTTCTTCTACCTTGAGATGATAGAGATGGATTTCTTCTTGCCGAGAAGGCATGTAAAGATTGACAGTCAAGGCAAATCCCGTACCGATCAGAAATAGGAGGAGTTCATTCACTAGCAAATCAGGTGATGTGGACTTCTGAACCAAGAGATGACTGACCAGGACACTACTCGGGGTAATGCCAATTTCCCAGCCCAGTTTATAGGCCAGAGGAACATAGAGAGCCAAATAGAGACCAAAACTCCAGATGTGATAGCCAGTCAGGTAAAAGGAAAGGACGCCAATGAAAAGAGCAAGAAGGGTTGAAAATAAACGATTGCGAGCCAGATTAATGGTGCTTCGACGGGTATCCGATAAGCTCAATAGGGCAATGATACCAGCGGACACTGCTGAAGATAAATCCAGAAAGTAGGCTAGAACACAGGCTAAACAGGTTGCCAGAACGAGTTTAAAAGTACGTTGGGTGATAGACATGAGACATTTCCTAAAGTAATTGATAGAAACCAGACAAAACAAGCCCTAAATAGGCTTGCCTTGATTATTTATTGCGAGCAGAGGGAAATTCAGCTACTGCTGTAAAGAGGACATCTGTTGAAGAGTTGAGGGCAGTTTCACAAGAGTCTTGGATAACACCGATGACGAAACCTACACCTACAACCTGTATAGCGATATCATTGGTAATCCCAAAAAGACTGCAAGCAACCGGGATAAGTAGGAGTGAACCTCCAGCAATTCCTGAAGCACCGCAGGCAGAGATGGCTGCAACGATACTGAGTACAAAGGCTGTTGCAAAATCAACTGAGATTCCAAGGGTATTGACAGCTGCTAGGGTTAAGATATTGATAGTGACAGCAGCTCCAGCCATATTGATAGTTGATCCAAGTGGGATAGAGACAGAATAGGTATCTGGATTAAGCCCTAGATCCTCACAGAGTTTCATATTAACAGGGATATTTGCAGCTGAGCTTCGAGTGAAAAAGGCTGTGACTCCGCTGATACGCAAACATTTCCAAACAAGTGGATAAGGATTTTTCTTGATAAAGAGAAAAGCAATCAGAGGATTGATCACTAGGGCAACGAAAACCATAGTGGCAATCAAAAGTCCGAGTAGGATTCCGTAATTTGCTAAACTAGCGATACCTTGGTCAGAGATGGTTTCAAAAACTAACCCGAGGATACCAAATGGCGCAAGGTTGATGATCCATTCGACAATTTTTGAAGTCACACTGGCCATTGTTTTGAGTAGCTCCTTGCTATTTTTGCTAGCTTCTCGCATGGCAATCCCAAAGACGATAGCCCAAGACAAAATTCCGATATAGTTAGCTTCGATGATGGCATTGACAGGATTATCTACTATTTTTAGCAGAAGATTGCTGAGTACTTGTCCGATACCGTCTGGAGGAGTAACTTCTGTGCTAGCGCTACTCAAGACCATCTGAACAGGGAAGAGAAAACTAGCCAAAACTGCTACAAGAGCCGCAGCAAAAGTCCCCAGCAAATAGAGGAAAATAACTTTTTTCATATTGCTATCTTGGCCTTTTTGGTGTTGGGAAAGGGCATTAGCGACTAAAGCAAAAACCAGGATAGGAGCGATGGCCTTTAGTCCTCCTACAAATAAATCTCCCAATAAACCGATGCCAGTAAGATTAGGAACGAGAAGACCTAGAATAGCTCCCAAGGTCATTCCGATCCCGATCCGTTTGATTAGATTTGTTTTGTTCCAAGCACGAATAATTCTTTTCATAGAGGTCTCCTTTTTGTGTATTGTTTATGATTATAGTATAAATATGCTTGAAAAGCAAGTGAGTTATAAGTTTTATTGGAATAAATGAATATTTATGAAAAGGATGGCGAGGAAGGATTTATGGTATAATGAATAGAAAAGGAGTTTTATATGCAAGAATTTTTTCAACGTTATTTGGATAAATTAGATCTAACAACTGTATTAGAAAATCTCTTGACCAAGGTGATTTCTCTTCTACTTCTTATCCTTCTATTTTATATAGCTAAAAAGTTCCTCCATGTTGCTGTAGGAAAGATTGTTAAACCGTCACTTAAGTTTTCAAATCGAGATGCAGGTAGACAGAAGACCATTTCTCGTTTGCTTGAGAATATTTTCAACTACACACTTTATTTCTTCTTGATTTACTGTATCTTGTCTATCTTAGGGTTGCCTGTTTCTAGCTTGCTTGCAGGTGCGGGGATTGCTGGAGTGGCTATCGGCATGGGGGCACAAGGCTTCCTTTCAGACGTCATCAACGGCTTCTTTATTCTCTTTGAACGTCAGTTGGATGTAGGAGATGAAGTTATTTTGACCAATGGGCCTATTACTGTATCAGGAAAAGTAGTTAGTGTCGGAATTCGAACGACTCAACTGAGAAGTGACGACCAAGCCCTTCACTTTGTTCCTAACCGTAATATTACTGTGGTTAGCAATTTTTCAAGAAAAGAAGAGAACTGAAATTTTACTTGATTTATGGTACAATAGAAAGAGTTTGGTAAAGGAGAAACGATGTTTTTAGATAAGCAGTTAGGGAATGGTTGCACCTGGATTAATCTAGATGTGGAAATCATTAAAAATCTCGAAGACCTATCAGAAATCTATGGATTGGATAAAGAAACCATCGAATATGCGCTGGATAGAAACGAACGGGCCCACATGGATTATAACCGTGAGAATGGGACAGTGACCTTTATCTACAACGTTCTTGACTTAGAAAGGGACAAGGAATACTATGAAGCCATTCCTATGACCTTTATCGTGGAAAAACAACGAATGATTACCATCAGCAATCATAAGAACGCCTATGTCATTGATCAGATGCTAGGCTATCTTGAAAATCATGAAATCATTTCAATCTACAAGTTTCTATTTGCCGGTTTAGAGCTTATCAGCAATGCTTATTATCCTGTCATTGAACAGATGGATAAAAGTAAGGATGAAATCAGTGCCTTGTTGCGTCAAACAACAACTAAAAAAAATCTCTTTGCCCTCTCTGACTTGGAAACTGGTATGGTTTACTTGACAGCTGCGGCTAAACAAAATCGCCTCCTCTTGGAGCATATCCAGGGACATGCGCTTTATCGGAACTTTAACGAAGTGGAAAGAGAGCAGTTTGATGATGCTATGATTGAAGCACATCAGTTAGTGTCCATGACAGATTTGATTTCCCAGGTTTTACAACAACTCTCAGGATCTTACAATAATATCCTAAACAACAATCTGAATGATAATTTGACAACCTTGACCATTATCTCAGTTTTGCTAGCCATTCTTGCAGTCATTACAGGATTTTTCGGAATGAATGTCCCTCTGCCATTTACAGAAGAGCCTAATGCCTGGATATATATTTTGATTGCTAGTTTAATTTTATGGGCAATCTTGGCTCAGTATCTAAAGAAAATTGCTAGAAACTAAAAAATAGAAAGAAAAGGAGCCAGAATGGCGATTGAAAATTACATGCCAGATTTTGCTGTGGAAGCAGTTTATGATCTGACAGTTCAAAGCTTGCAAAAACAGGGAATCAAAGCTGTTTTGGTGGATTTGGACAATACCCTGATTGCTTGGAATAATCCAGATGGAACAGTAGAGATGAAGCAATGGTTGCATGATCTGCGCGATGCTGGGATACGTATCATTGTGGTATCTAACAATACTCCCAAACGTGTCAAACGAGCAGTTGAAAAATTTGACATTGACTATATTTACTGGGCACTGAAGCCCTTTACTTTAGGAATTAACCGTGCCATGAAACATTTCCACTATGAAAAAGACCAAGTGGTCATGGTAGGCGACCAGCTGATGACGGATATTCGAGCAGCCCATCGAGCAGGTATTCGTTCGATTTTGGTTAAACCCTTGGTCCAGCACGACTCTATTAAGACTCAGATTAACCGAGCGCGTGAGCGTCGTGTCATGAGAAAAATCGCTGAAAAGTACGGACCAATTACATATAAAAAAGGAATCTAATTATGGAAGAAATTCTCTGTATTGGTTGCGGAGCAACCATTCAGACGGAAGATAAGATTGGTTTAGGTTTTACACCTCAGTCAGCACTTGAAAAAGGTTTGGAAACTGGAGAAGTTTATTGCCAGCGTTGTTTCCGTCTTCGTCACTACAATGAAATCACTGATGTTCAGTTGACAGATGATGATTTCCTCAAACTCTTGCACGAGGTTGGAGATAGCGATGCCTTGGTGGTCAATGTGATTGATATCTTTGATTTCAATGGCTCTGTTATCCCAGGATTGCCACGCTTTGTGTCAGGTAATGATGTGCTCTTGGTTGGAAATAAAAAAGACATCCTTCCTAAGTCTGTTAAGCCTGGTAAAATTAGCCAATGGCTCATGGAACGTGCCCATGAGGAGGGTCTTCGTCCAGTCGATGTCGTCCTAACTTCTGCACAAAATAAGCATGCCATTAAGGAAGTCATTGACAAGATCGAGCACTACCGTAAGGGACGTGATGTTTACGTAGTTGGTGTGACCAACGTTGGGAAATCAACTCTTATCAATGCTATTATCCAGGAAATTACGGGTGACCAGAACGTCATCACAACTTCACGCTTCCCAGGGACAACTCTAGATAAGATTGAAATTCCGCTCGATGATGGTTCTTATATCTACGATACGCCTGGAATTATCCATCGTCACCAGATGGCTCACTACTTGACGGCCAAAAATCTCAAGTATATCAGCCCTAAAAAGGAAATCAAGCCAAAAACCTATCAGCTAAACCCTGAACAAACCCTATTTTTAGGTGGCTTGGGACGCTTTGATTTCATTGCAGGAGAAAAGCAAGGATTTACAGCTTTCTTTGACAATGAACTCAAACTTCACCGTACCAAGCTTGAAGGAGCGAGTGACTTTTACGATAAGCACCTTGGAACTCTCCTCACGCCACCAAATACCAAGGAAAAAGAAGACTTTCCAAAACTAGTCCAACATGTATTTACTATCAAGGACAAGACTGACCTAGTCATCTCAGGCCTAGGCTGGATCCGAGTAACAGACACCGCCAAAGTCGCCGTCTGGGCACCCGAAGGCGTCGCCGTCGTCACAAGAAAAGCAATTATTTAAAATAAAATCACCGAGCGAACAAAGTGAGCTCATAAAAAGATAGTTATTGCCGTGGTGTGATTGCCAATCTTTAGATTGGCAAGGGGCACAATTGAGACCTAGGCTCAATTGTGAGGTCAGGAAATCCATTTTTCAAAGATGAAATCATTGAAAAATTAGTTCCGACCGTCCCTCATCACCTAAAATAACTATCAAAAAAGGAAGAAAGAATATGTCATTAACATCGAAACAACGTGCCTTCCTCAACAGCCAGGCACACACCCTCAAACCCATCATCCAAATCGGGAAAAATGGACTCAACGATCAAATCAAAACCAGCGTTCGTCAGGCACTTGATGCTCGTGAATTGATTAAGGTTACACTCTTGCAAAATACAGATGAAAATATCCATGAAGTAGCTGAAATCTTGGAAGAAGAAATCGGCGTGGATACAGTCCAAAAAATCGGACGTATCTTGATTTTGTATAAACAATCAAGCAAGAAAGAAAATCGTAAGATTTCTAAAAAAGTTAAAGAAATCTAAGCACGATACTCCCAAAAACTGTATTTTACAGAAGACTAAAGGAGATTAGCCTATGGCAATCGAACTGTTAACTCCCTTTACAAAAGTGGAGTTAGAGCCAGAAATCAAGGATAAAAAACGTAAGCAAGTTGGAATCTTGGGGGGAAATTTTAACCCTGTTCACAATGCCCACCTGATCGTGGCAGACCAAGTGCGCCAGCAGTTGGGATTGGATCAAGTACTGCTTATGCCTGAATACCAACCACCTCACGTAGACAAAAAGGAAACCATTTCTGAACACCACCGCCTCAAGATGCTTGAATTGGCTATCGATGGAATCGAAGGTTTAGCTATTGAGACCATCGAGCTGGAGCGCAAGGGTATTTCCTACACCTACGACACCATGAAGATTTTGACAGAGAAGAATCCAGATACAGATTATTATTTCATTATCGGAGCCGATATGGTGGACTATCTGCCTAAGTGGTATCGAATTGATGAGCTGGTCGACCTTGTTCAGTTTGTAGGAGTTCAGCGTCCACGCTACAAGGCTGGGACTTCTTATCCAGTCATCTGGGTGGATGTGCCTCTCATGGATATTTCATCCAGTATGGTACGTGATTTCATCGCCCAAGGTCGCACACCTAACTTTCTCTTGCCAAAATCAGTGCTAGACTATATTGAGAAAGAAGGGCTTTACTGATGACATACCAAGACTATATCAACTGTTCGCGTGAAGAATTGTTGGAAAAAATGGCAGAGCTCCTACCTGAGAAACGTTTGACCCATTGTTTGGGTGTAGAGCGCGCAGCTATTGAATTAGCTCAACGTTTCGGTGTGGATGTTGAAAAAGCAGGTCTAGCAGGGCTACTTCATGATTATGCTAAAAAGCTATCAGATCAAGAGTTTCTAGACTTGATTGATCGATATCAACTTGACTCTGACCTTAAAAACTGGGGTAATAATGTCTGGCATGGGATGGTCGGCATTTACAAGATTCAGGAAGATTTGAACTTGCAAGATCCTGAAATTTTACGGGCTATCGAAATTCATACAGTCGGAGCAAGTCAGATGACAGACCTTGATAAGGTTATCTACGTCGCAGACTATATCGAGCACAATCGTGCCTTTCCAGGTGTGGACCAGGCACGTGAGATTGCTGAGCAATCGCTCAATAAGGTTGTGGCCTACGAAACAGCTCGTACTGTGGAGCATTTAGCTCACCAGGGATTTCCCATCTATCCCCAAACCCTTGGAACCTATAACGCCTATGTGCACTATTTAAAAGAGGATTAAATGAAGACGGCTTTTATCATTATTGATGTACAAAATATTTTAGTGGAAACGGGGTTTCAGACAAAAGGTCTATTGGAAAAAATTTCTTATTTACAAAACCAAGCTAGAAGTAAGAATATCGAAATTATCTATGTTCAACATATTGAGAACCCTGAAGCCCAAACATCAGAAGATTGGCAGTTATCTGCGCTTTTAAATCGAAAACCTGATGAAAAGGTCTTTCAGAAGAAGTATAATAGTATTTTCAAAGAAACTGGTTTAAAAGAATACTTGGATAAACAGGGGATTGAAAAATTAGTTTTATGTGGTATGCAGACAGAATATTGTGTGGATACCTCTGTCAAGGTTGCCTTTGAATATGGCTATCAGCTTATTATTCCAGAAGGTGCTGTCACAACCTTTGATGGGGATGACATTCCAGCTGAAACGATAAATGAATTTTATGAGGACATTTGGGAGGGGCGCTTTGCAGATGTCCTAGATTACAAACATATTTTCTAGAAAGAGGATTAAATGAACGAAAAAGAATTACTAGAACTAGTCGTGAAAGCGGCTGATGAGAAACGTGCAGAGGATATCCTCGCACTTGATGTACAAGATTTGACTAGCGTGACAGACTACTTTGTTATCACTAGCTCAATGAACAGCCGTCAGTTGGATGCTATCGCTGACAATATCCGTGAAAAAGTAGCTGAAGCTGGCTTTAAAGGTAGCCATGTTGAAGGCGATGCAGCTGGAGGCTGGGTCCTATTAGATCTCGGTAGTGTCGTAGTGCATATCTTCTCAGAAGAAATGCGTGCCCACTATAACCTCGAAAAACTATGGCATGAGGCAAATTCTGTAGACATTTTAGAAGCCTTAGCATAGAAGATGAACTCAGTTGTAATCAACTGGGTTTTATTTGCTTATGTTAGAAGAAAATTGTTAGAAAGGTAAGGGCTAGTGGTGTTTACCATGGGGCTCTTGGTATCATGATTATGGCAACTTATGAAACTTTTGCGGCGGTCTATGATGCGGTTATGGATGATAGTTTATACGACAAATGGACGGACTTTTCTCTGCGTCATTTACCTAAAACCAAGGACAGAAAGAAACTATTGGAATTGGCTTGTGGGACAGGCATCCAGTCTGTGCACTTTTCTCAAGCTGGTTTTGATGTGACTGGACTTGACTTGAGCGTGGATATGCTGAAGATTGCTGAAAAGAGAGCTACTTCAGCCAAGCAAAAGATTGAGTTTATTGAAGGCAACATGCTGGATTTGTCCAAGGCTGGTCAATACGACTTTGTGACCTGCTATTCCGATTCAATCTGTTACATGCAGGATGAGGTGGAAGTTGGGGACGTTTTTAAAGAAGTATATAATGCCCTCAATGAAGATGGTGTTTTTATCTTTGATGTGCATTCGACTTACCAGACAGATGAGGTCTTCCCAGGCTATTCCTACCATGAAAACGCCGAAGACTTTGCCATGCTTTGGGATACCTATGAGGACGATGCTCCTCACTCCATCGTGCATGAACTGACCTTCTTTGTCAAGGAGGCAGATGGTTCCTTTAGCCGTCATGATGAGGTACATGAGGAACGGACTTACGAGGTCTTGACCTATGATATCTTGCTGGAACAGGCTGGTTTCAAATCCTTCAAACTCTTTGCGGACTTTGAAGACAAGGAGCCAACAGAAACCAGTACCCGTTGGTTTTTCGTCGCTCAGAAGTAGGAGATTTCCATGACCATTACAGGTATTATCGCGGAGTTCAATCCCTTTCATAATGGCCACAAATACCTGCTGGACCAGGCGGAGGGACTGAAAATTGTTGCCATGTCTGGGAATTTCATGCAGAGAGGCGAGCCTGCTATTGTAGATAAGTGGACACGAGCCCAGATGGCGCTGGGAAATGGGGCGGACTTAGTGGTAGAATTGCCCTTTTTAGTCAGTGTCCAAGCAGCAGATTTCTTTGGACAAGGAGCAGTAGATATCTTGGCACGGTTGGGGATTAACACCCTTGCTTTCGGGACAGAGGAAGTTCTAGATTACCAGAAAATTGCAGACCTATATTCAGAACGTGGTCAAGAGATGGAGCAATTTGTGGGCAATCTACCTGATTCCCTCTCCTATCCTCAGAAAACGCAAGCTATGTGGAAGGAATTTGCAGGTCTTGATTTTTCAGGCAATACGCCCAATCATGTCCTTGCTCTGGCCTATGCCAAGGCAGTTGCAGGACGAAATATCAGACTTCATCCGATTCAGCGTCAGGGGGCGGGTTTCCATTCTGTGGACAAGGATGTGGACTTTGCCTCTGCGACAGCTCTGCGTCAGCACCAGTCAGACCAAGACTTCTTAGAACGCTTTATGCCATCTGTTTCTCTCTTTGAGCAGGCTAATAAGGTGAGTTGGGACGACTATTTTCCTTTGATACGCTATCAAATCTTGTCAAATTCCGACCTAACCACCATCTATCAGGTCAATCAAGAAATGGCTGTGCGCATTAATGAAGCTATTAAAACAGCTCAGTCTGTGGAAGAATTGGTCGAGTTAGTGACTACCAAACGTTACACCAAGGCGCGTGTCAGACGGCTCTTGACCTATATCTTGGTACAGGTCAGAGAAAACGACTTACCAGAATCCATTCATGTCCTTGGCTTTACCGAAAAAGGCAGACAACACCTTAAGTCTCTGAAAGGGCAGGTCAATCTAGTCAGCCGAATTGGCAAGGAACCTTGGGACGCTATGACCCAAAAGGCAGACCAGATTTACCAACTGGGGAATCCTAGTATAGAAGAGCAGAATTTTGGAAGAGTACCGATTAGAATAGAAAGAAACTAAGTCTACTGAGAGGTAGGCTTTTTAACTTATTTTTTTCTAAAAAAATCTTTAAAATTTTATTAGGGAGAATAGCCTATTTTATTAGGAAAAATAAGGATTTTTAGCCTTGAAATGACCAAAACAACTTCAAATTAAGGTTTGTTAAAAATGATTTTTTATGGTAGAATGTATAAGAATGCATATCATTCGGATAAACAAATAAATTGAGGTAAAAACATGGAAATTATGGCGATTGTTATCGTTGTTTTTGCCGTCATCATTGGTTTAGTCATTGGATATGTCAGCATCTCAGTCAAGATGAAATCATCACAAGAGGCTGCAGAGCTGATGCTTTTAAATGCTGAACAAGAAGCAACTAATTTACGAGGACAAGCTGAGCGCGAAGCTGATTTATTACTCAATGAAGCTAAGAGTGAAAGCAAGTCTCTTAAAAAAGAAGCACTATTGGAGGCCAAAGAAGAAGCCAGAAAATACCGTGAAGAAGTGGACGCTGAATTTAAATCAGAACGTCAAGAACTCAAGCAAATCGAAAGTCGTTTGACCGAACGTGCTAGCAGTCTTGATCGTAAAGATGACAATTTGACGAACAAAGAAAAAACACTTGAACAAAAAGAACAAAGTATTTCTGATAGAGCAAAAAACCTTGATGTACGTGAAGAACAACTAGAAGAAATTGAGAAACAAAAGCAAGCTGAACTAGAGCGTATCGGAAGTCTGACACAGTCGGAAGCAAAAGACATTATCTTGGCCCAGACAGAGGAAAACTTGACTAAGGAAATTGCTAGTCGCATTCGTGAGGCTGAGCAAGAAGTCAAGGAACGTTCAGACAAATTGGCTAAGGATATCTTGTCCCAAGCTATGCAGAGAATTGCTGGTGAGTATGTGGCTGAGTCTACCAACTCTACGGTTCATCTGCCTGATGATACGATGAAAGGCCGTATCATTGGTCGTGAAGGACGTAATATCCGTACTTTTGAAAGTTTGACAGGGGTTGATGTTATCATTGATGATACGCCCGAAGTGGTAACCTTGTCAGGTTTTGATCCTATCCGTCGCGAGATTGCCCGTATGACGATGGAAACCTTGCTTAAGGATGGTCGTATTCACCCGGCTCGTATCGAAGAGTTGGTTGAGAAAAATCGTCAAGAGATTGATAACAAGATTCGTGAATATGGTGAAGCTGCAGCCTATGAAATTGGTGCACCGAACCTTCACCCTGACTTGATGAAGATCATGGGTCGCTTGCAGTTCCGTACGTCATACGGACAAAATGTCTTGCGCCACTCGATTGAAGTGGCTAAGTTGGCTGGTATCATGGCTAGCGAACTTGGTGAAAATGCTACCCTTGCTCGTCGCGCGGGATTCCTTCACGATATTGGGAAAGCCATTGACCGTGAGGTAGAAGGCAGCCACGTTGAGATTGGTACTGAATTGGCGCGCAAGTACAAGGAACACCCAGTTGTAGTGAATACTATTGCCAGTCACCACGGTGATGTAGAACCTGAAAGTGTAATCGCAGTTATCGTTGCTGCGGCGGATGCATTGAGTGCAGCCCGTCCAGGAGCTCGTAGCGAATCGCTTGAAAGTTACATCAAACGTCTCCATGATTTAGAGGAAATTGCTAATAGCTTTGAAGGTGTTCAAAATAGCTTTGCCCTTCAAGCAGGTCGCGAAATCCGTATCATGGTAAATCCAGGTCAAATCAAAGATGACAAAGTCACAATCTTGGCTCATAAAGTTCGTGAGAAAATCGAAAACAATCTCGATTACCCAGGAAATATCAAGGTAACCGTGATTCGTGAACTTCGTGCAGTTGATTATGCAAAATAAATAAGAAAGAGCAGTTGAAAAATTACTGCTTTTTTGTTACACTAGATAGAAAGATTGTAGTGTACAGAAATGGCTTTAGATATATAGTCTTACAGAAATTTTCAAGTCATTTCACAAACTATCTAAAGGAGACATAATGGCAGACCGAGGCTTACTAATCGTTTTTTCAGGCCCTTCTGGAGTTGGAAAAGGAACGGTTAGACGAGAAATTTTTGAGAGTTCTGAAAATCAATTTCAATAT
Source organism: Streptococcus sp. HMSC061D10 (assembly GCF_001808865.1). Taxonomy (NCBI): domain Bacteria; kingdom Bacillati; phylum Bacillota; class Bacilli; order Lactobacillales; family Streptococcaceae; genus Streptococcus; species Streptococcus sp. HMSC061D10. The sequence goes on from NZ_KV795030.1 coordinate 40,745, forward strand.
TCTGTATCGATGACAACGCGGGCACAACGTCCAGGTGAAGTAGATGGTGTTGATTATTTCTTCCGTACACGGGAGGAATTTGAAGAGTTGATCCGTCAAGGGCAAATGTTAGAGTATGCAGAGTATGTGGGTAACTATTATGGAACTCCTCTGACTTATGTTAATGAAACGCTTGATAAGGGAATCGATGTCTTTCTTGAAATTGAAGTGCAGGGAGCTCTCCAGGTTAAGAAAAAAGTTCCAGATGCGGTCTTTATCTTTTTAACACCACCAGATTTGGAAGAATTGCAAGACCGTCTCGTAGGCCGTGGTACAGATAGTGCAGAAGTGATTGCTCAGCGTATCGAAAAAGCCAAGGAAGAAATTGCTTTGATGCGTGAGTATGACTACGCTATTGTAAATGACCATGTTCCTTTAGCTGCCGAGCGTGTGAAACGTGTCATTGAAGCTGAACATTTCCGTGTAGACCGCGTGATTGGTCATTATCAGGATATGCTACCAAAGTCTCCGACTATTCGATAAAATTTAGAAAACAGGTACAAACAAATGATGCTTAAACCCTCTATTGATACCTTACTTGACAAGGTACCATCAAAATATTCACTCGTCATCTTGGAAGCAAAGCGTGCTCACGAATTAGAAGCTGGAGCACCTGCTACTCAAGAATTTAAATCTGAAAAATCTACTCTTCGTGCCTTGGAAGAAATTGAATCAGGGAATGTAACTATCCACCCAGATCCAGAAGGAAAACGCGAAGCGGTTCGTCGTCGTATCGAAGAAGAAAGACGATTGAAAGAAGAAGAAGAAAAGAAAATCAAAGAGCAAATCGCGAAAGAAAAAGAAGAAGGTGAAAAAATTTAAGGTTGGGGGGACTCAATCTTATTTTTTCTATTGCAAGAATACTCAATCAATTTGAACGATTTAAGAAGAGAAGGAGGTGAGGATATGGCTATTGCAAAAATCATTGTGGATGTTCCTTTGATGCAGACGGACCAACCCTACAGTTATAAGGTTCCTGAGGAATTTGAAGGGATGCTGGAAGTTGGCATGCGGGTTCATGTACCTTTTGGGAAGGCCAATCGCTTGATTCAGGGTATTGTTCTTGGAATTGAACAAGAAGTTGCTGCAGATGTGGCGGATGAAGGTTTGAAAGAGATTGCCGAGGTTCTTGACTTTTCTCCAGTTTTAACGGAGGAACAACTCTGGTTGGCAGAAGAACTACGTAAGTCAGTTTTTTCATACAAGATTTCTATTCTAAAAGCTATGCTTCCGGGATTTTTGAATTCTAGCTATGATAAAATCCTCTATCCTCTGGAAGGCTTGAGTCAGGAGGACAAGGAGCGTTTATTCGGTTCGCAAGAGTCCTTAGCATTTTCATCACTTGATTTGAAAAAGCAGGCGGAGATGATGCGATTGACTCGCAAAGGGCTTTTGAAACTCGAGTATCAGGCTATAGACCAGAAGAGGGTTAAAACACAGTCTTGGGTTGAAGTTCATCTTGAACAGTTAGAAAAGCTAGAAATCTCAAATCGTGCCAAGAAGAAATTGGAACTGCGAGATTATTTATTAGCACATCCTGAAAGCACTCCTTTGTCAGCCTTATTAGAAAATTACTCACGGGAACAAGTCAATTACTTTGTGGAACAAGGTGCTGTGACGATTCTTCAAAAGGAAGTTCAACGCTCAGCTGCTTACTTTGAAGGAATCGAGTCGAATCAAGCCTTAGAGTTAAATCAAGAGCAAAAAGTAGCCTGTGAGGCGGTTGTTGGAGCGATTGGGAAGCAATATCCTCCCTTTCTGCTTCAAGGAATTACAGGAAGTGGTAAAACCGAGGTTTACCTGCAGATTATCCAAGGTGCCTTGGATATGGGAAAAACAGCGATTGTTCTAGTTCCGGAAATCTCTCTGACACCTCAAATGACGGAGCGCTTTATTGCTCGTTTTGGTGAGCAAGTTGCCATCCTCCACTCAGGCTTGTCCAATGGTGAAAAGTACGATGAATGGCGCAAGGTGGAGCGTGGAGAAGCGCAGGTAGTTGTTGGGGCCAGGTCTGCTATTTTTGCACCTTTAAAAAATCTAGGTGTTATCATTATCGATGAAGAGCATGAGGCTAGCTATAAGCAAGATAGCAATCCACGTTATCATGCTAGGGATGTGGCTCTTTTACGAGCACAGTACAATCAAGCAGCATTAGTCCTTGGTTCTGCAACGCCGAGTTTAGAAAGTCGTGCGCGTGCTGGTAAGGGTGTTTATCAGCATCTACGCCTGACTCAACGGGCCAATCCTTTAGCAAGTATACCTGAAGTTCAACTGATTGACTTCCGTGACTATATCGGGCAGAATGAAACATCAAACTTTACACCACCACTGATTGAGGCCATTCAAGATCGACTGGATAAAAAAGAGCAGGTTGTTCTCATGCTCAATCGTCGTGGTTATTCTAGCTTTGTCATGTGCCGAGAATGTGGGACTGTTGATACCTGTCCAAACTGCGATATTTCCTTGACGCTACACATGGATACTAAAACCATGAACTGCCATTATTGTGGATTTTCTAAGGAAATTCCTCATGTCTGTCCAAACTGTCAGAGTCGCAGTATTCGTTACTATGGAACAGGAACTCAGAAAGCCTACGATGAGCTAGCTGAACTCTTTCCAGAGGTACGCATTCTACGCATGGATGTGGATACCACTCGTAAAAAGGGTAGTCACCAAGCTTTACTTGAGCAGTTTGGCAAGGGTGAAGCGGATATTCTTCTGGGAACCCAGATGATTGCCAAGGGCTTGGACTTTCCAAATGTAACCTTGGTTGGTGTTCTCAATGCGGACACAGCCTTGAACCTGCCTGATTTCCGTTCTTCTGAGAGAACTTTCCAACTCTTGACCCAGGTGGCAGGACGAGCAGGAAGAGCTGAAAAAGCTGGGCAGGTCTTGATCCAGTCTTACAATCCTCAGCACTATGCTATTCGCTTTGCCAAGGATCAGGATTACGAAGGATTTTATGCCTATGAAATGGGCATCAGACGTCAGTTGGGTTATCCACCTTATTATTTCACAATTGGAATTACCTTGTCTCATAAGAAAGAAGAAGAGGTTCTTAGAAGAGCTTATGAAGTCATGGAAATATTGCGGTCAGGTTTGTCGGATGCTAGTATCATCCTTGGACCAACGCCAAAACCTATTGCTCGTACTCATAACCTCTATCATTATCAGATTTTAATTAAATACCGTTTAGAAGATGAGCTGGGTCCAACCCTTAACCAGGTTTTGGCCTTGACACAAGAACGGGAAAATAGCGAACTTCGTCTCAGTATTGACCACGAACCGCAACAATTTTTATAAGAAGGAGAAGATATGACAAAACTAATATTTATGGGAACACCTGACTTTTCAGCGACCGTTTTGAAGGGACTTTTGTCAGATAATCGCTATGAGATTCTAGCAGTTGTAACTCAGCCAGACCGTGCGGTTGGACGTAAAAAAGTCATCCAAGAAACCCCAGTCAAACAAGCAGCCAAAGAGGCAGGCTTACCTATCTACCAACCTGAAAAATTATCGGGTAGTCCAGAAATGGAAGCTATCATGAATTTGGGAGCTGATGGGATTGTAACAGCAGCTTTTGGACAATTCCTCCCAAGTAAACTCCTTGATAGCATGAATTTTGCAGTCAATGTTCATGCTTCGCTCCTTCCTAAACACCGTGGTGGTGCTCCTATCCATTATGCCTTGATTCAGGGTGATGAGGAGGCAGGAGTAACCATTATGGAAATGGTCAAGGAAATGGATGCAGGAGATATGATTTCTTGTCGTAGTATTCCGATTACCGATGAGGACAATGTCGGAACCTTGTTTGAGAAATTGGCGATTGTTGGTCGTGATTTGCTTTTGGATACTTTGCCTGCATACATTGCTGGCGAGATTCAGCCTCAACCACAGGACCCAAGCCAGGTTACATTTTCGCCTAATATCAAACCTGAAGAAGAAAAGTTGGACTGGAACAAGACCAATCGTCAACTCTTTAACCAAATTCGTGGGATGAATCCTTGGCCAGTTGCTCATACTTTTCTAAAGGGCGAACGCTTCAAAATCTATGAAGCTCTGCCTGTAGAAGGTGAGGGGAATCCAGGTGAGATTATCTCGATTGGTAAGAAAGAATTGATTGTCGCAACAGCAGAAGGAGCCCTGTCTTTCAAACAGGTTCAACCAGCAGGAAAACCTAAGATGGACATTGCTTCCTTCCTCAACGGTGTGGGACGAACTTTGGCAGTAGGAGAACGATTTGGTGACTAAAGTAGAAACGGCTAGAAGTTTAGCCCTAGAGGTATTGGAGGATGTCTTTATCCAACAAGCTTACTCCAACATCGCCTTAAATAAACATCTTAAGGGAAGTCAACTGTCAGCGGCAGATAAAGGCTTGGTGACAGAGCTTGTTTACGGAACCGTAGCTCGAAAACTCACTCTGGAATGGTACTTGTCTCATTTTATCCAAGACAGAGAGAAGCTAGATAGTTGGCTCTATGTTCTTCTTCTCATGAGTGTCTATCAACTCCAATATCTAGATAAGCTACCTGACCATGCAGTGGTCAATGAAGCAGTTGAAATTGCTAAATTTCGAAAAAAGGGGAGCGAAAAACTGATCAATGCAGTCCTTCGCCGTATCCTGCGAGAAGGTTTGCCAGATATTGCCTCTATCAAGCGTAAAAATAAGCGTGATTCTATCGCCTACTCTTTGCCAGTGTGGTTGGTTTCTAAGCTCAAGGAAGAGTATGGAGAAGAGCGAGCGCAAGCGATTTTTGAGAGTCTATTGAAGCGTAATAAAGCCAGTATCCGTGTGACAGATTTGAGCCGAAAAGAGGAAATTAAAGCTCTGCTTGGTGCAAGTGATTCTCATTTATCTCCTGCTGGTCTGGTTAAGGAACAGGGGCATTTTGCTAGTCATGACTTGTTTTCAGAAGGACTTATTACTATCCAAGATGAGTCAAGTCAACTGGTTGCACCGACACTAGAGCTACAAGGTGACGAGCAGGTTTTAGATGCCTGTGCAGCCCCAGGTGGGAAAACAGCCCATATGGCATCCTATCTGACGACAGGTCAGGTAACGGCTCTAGATCTCTATGACCACAAACTCACTTTGATTCAAGAGAATGCTCAGCGTTTAGGTGTAGCGGACCGTGTCCAAACGCAAAAACTGGACGCTCGAAAGGTCCACGAGTTTTTTGGTAAGGATCAATTTGATAAAATTCTAGTCGACGCCCCTTGCTCAGGGATTGGTCTATTGCGTCGGAAACCAGATATCAAATACAACAAAGACACTGCTGATTTCGCGTCATTACAGGAAATTCAGTTGGAAATATTAGGTAGTGTTTGTCAAACGCTACGTAAAGGTGGTATAATAACGTATAGTACCTGTACTATTGTCTCGGAAGAGAACTTTCAAGTGGTTCAAGCTTTTTTAGAAAGTCATCCCGAGTTTGAGCAGGTTAAACTAGAACATGAATGTAAGGATATCCTAAAAGATGGCTGTATCCTCATTACTCCGGAATTATACGGAAGTGATGGATTCTTTATCAGCCAATTTCGCAAGATATCCAATTAGGAAGGAACTGACACAATGGAGATTTCATTATTAACAGATGTGGGTCAGAAACGTACAAATAATCAAGACTATGTCAATCTTTTTGTCAACCGTGCCGGTCGTACAATGATCATCTTGGCTGATGGGATGGGAGGACACCGTGCAGGTAATATTGCCAGCGAGATGGCAGTAACTGATTTAGGTGTTGCCTGGGTTGATACGCAGATTGACACCGTTAATGAAGTTCGTGAATGGTTTGCCCACCATCTAGAAGTTGAAAATCAAAAGATTTATCAAATGGGGCGTGATGAAGCCTACAAGGGAATGGGGACAACTCTAGAAGCCCTTGCAATCATTGATCATCAAGCTATTTACGCTCATATTGGAGATTCTCGTATCGGTCTCATTCGAGGAGAAGAGTACCGTCAACTGACAAGCGATCATTCCTTGGTTAACGAATTGCTCAAGGCGGGTCAATTGACACCTGAAGAAGCTGAGGCACATCCACAAAAGAATATCATCACACAGTCTATTGGGCAAAAAGATGAAATTCAACCTGACTTAGGAATTGTCAGCTTGGAAGCAGGTGACTATCTGGTCATGAATAGTGACGGTCTAACCAATATGATTTCAGGTAGTGAGATCTATGATATTGTGACTAGCGATATCTCTCTAGATGATAAGGCAGCCACTTTGGTACGCTTTGCCAACAATGCCGGAGGGCTTGATAATATTACAGTTGCCCTTGTTTCGATTGAGGAGGAGGCGGCACTATGATCCAGATCGGCAAGATTTTTGCCGGGCGGTATCGGATTATCAAACAAATTGGCCGTGGAGGTATGGCAGATGTCTACCTGGCCAAGGATTTGATTTTAGACGGGGAAGAGGTAGCTGTAAAGGTCCTGAGGACTAACTACCAGACTGACCCGATTGCTGTTGCGCGTTTTCAGCGTGAAGCGCGTGCAATGGCTGACTTAGATCATCCCCATATCGTTCGGATAACGGATATCGGCGAAGAGGACGGCCAACAGTACCTGGCTATGGAATATGTAGCTGGTCTTGATCTCAAGCGCTATATCAAAGAACACTATCCCCTCTCAAATGAAGAGGCTGTCCGTATCATGGGTCAGATTCTCTTAGCGATGCGCTTGGCACATACTAAAGGTATTGTCCATCGTGACTTAAAACCTCAAAACATTCTTTTAACTCCGGATGGGACGGCTAAGGTAACGGACTTTGGGATTGCCGTAGCCTTTGCAGAGACCAGTCTGACTCAGACCAACTCTATGTTGGGTTCTGTTCACTATTTGTCACCTGAGCAGGCTCGTGGTTCTAAAGCAACGTTCCAAAGTGACATCTATGCCATGGGGATTATTTTCTATGAAATGCTGACAGGGCATATCCCTTATGATGGCGATAGTGCAGTAACCATCGCTCTCCAGCATTTTCAAAAACCTCTTCCTTCGGTCATAGCTGAAAATCCATCTGTTCCCCAAGCTTTGGAGAATGTGGTCATCAAAGCAACTGCTAAAAAGCTAACAGATCGATACCAGTCGGTTTCAGAGATGTATGTTGATTTATCTAGCAGTCTATCTTATAACCGCAGAAATGAACCTAAACTTGTTTTTGATGATGCTAGTAAGGCGGACACAAAGACATTGCCAAAGGTTTCTCAAACAACCTTGACCTCTATTCCTAAGGTTCAACCACAGGCAGATGTCCATCAGGCAACTAAAGCTAGCCCAGAAGTAAGCGCTAAAAAATCTGTGGAAAAACCAGTGAAAAAACGTCGTTTTAAAGCACGCTATCTGGTTCTACTAGCAAGTTTCGTACTGGTTGTGGCTTCTCTGGTATGGATTTTATCCAGAACACCAGCTACCATCGATATTCCAAATGTAGCAGGTCAAACAGTTGCTGAAGCTAAGGAAACCTTGAAAAAAGCCAACTTTGAAGTTGGTGATGAGAAAACGGAAGCTAGTGAAACAGTCGAGGAAGGGCGAGTGATTCGGACAGACCCTGAGGCGGGTAGTAGCCGTAAAGAGGGAAGTAAGATTAATCTGATTATTTCAACTGGTAAGCAATCCTTTAAGATTGGTAATTACATTGGTAAGAAGTCTACAGATGTCATTGCTGAGTTGAAGGAGAAAAAAGTTCCCGAAAATCTCATTAAAGTTGTAGAAGAGGAATCAAGTGAAACAGAGGAAGGCCTTGTTATGAAACAGAGTCTGTCAGAAGGTACTACTTATGATCTTAGTAAGGCGACAGAGATTACCTTGACAGTTGCTAAAAAGAAAAAGGTAACGACGATAAATATGCCAAACTACATTGGCTCGAGTCTTGAATTTGCTAGAAATAATCTTAAAAGTATAGGTATTAGTGAAGATAGAATTGAAATTAAAGAAGTGGAGATAGCACAAGAAGGAATTAAAGAAGGAGAGATTGCGAAACAAAGTCCGGCACCGGATGAAAAACTAGATTTAAGCAATCCGATAGTTAAACTATATATTTATAAACCTAAAAAAACTTCACCTTCAAGTAGTCTACCTTCGTCAGAACATAATTCTGGTCAAACTGATACTACAAGTCCAACACAAGGTAACCATCCAACAACTCCTACACAAGATGGAACTGGAAGTCAACGGAATCAATAGACTCTATATATATAAACCAATCTTTGTCACAGTTTTTGTGGCAAAGATTTTTTTTCCTCCGAAATTATGATAAAATAAAATGGAGTTTGAAAAAGGAGGGAAATATGGAAGAATCAAAAAAACTGAATGCAGTTATTGATGTCATCATGCTAGCTGGAACAATTCTGCTTCGCAATGGTTCTGAGATTTATCGTGTTGAAGATACCATGATTCGGATTGCTCATTCACAGGGTATTATGGATTGTAATGTTTTGGCCATGCCTGCCGCCATTTTTTTCTCCATTGAAAATACAAATATCTCTCGTATGAAGCGAGTGACATCCTCCTCTTATAATATTGAGAAGGTATGTGATGTTAACCAGATTTCACGACAACTTGTATCAGGACAGCTTGATCTGGATACAGCCTTTATCCAACTAAAGGAATTGAATGCTAAGGCGTCTCCCTATACCAATGTTCAACTAACTGCTGCAGCGACTCTCAGTGCTCCCTTCTTTTCAATCATGTTCGGTGGGAATGTCTACGATGCAATCGGAGCAGGAGTAGCGACCTTGTTTGCTTTTACTTGCTCTCTCTATGTAGAAAAGTTTATTCGTATTCCTTTTATGACAGCTTTTGCAGGTGCTCTTGTCTTTGGTTTGATTGCACAATTTTGGGCGCGCTATTCTGGTTTACCATCGACGGCGGATTTAGTGATTGCAGGTGCGGTTATGCCTTTTGTACCTGGAATTGCCCTGACCAATGCTGTTCGAGATATTATGACCAATCACATTAACTCTGGTATGAGCAAGATGTTTGAATCCTTGCTAATTACCCTTGCCTTAGGGGCTGGAACATCAGTCGCCCTCATACTAATGAACTAATATGACACTAACAACATTTTTATTGCAAGCTCTGGCAAGTTTGCTTGCCATTATCACGTTTTTAATCGTTTTAAATGTCCAGCGTTCCATGCTCATCCCCGGTGGAGTTTTAGGGATGTCTATCTGGCTACTCTATTTGATACTTAAGGAACCAACCAATGTCATTTTGGCAACCTTTATTGCTGCTGTGATTGGTTCTTGTGTCAGCCAAATTATGAGTATCCTCTATAAGACACCAGCAGTTGTTTTTGCTCTGGCTATATTGGCACCACTAGTACCAGGTTATCTGTCCTATCGAACCACTTCCTTCTTCGTTACAGGTGACTACAGTCATGCCATTTCTAGTGCCATGTTAGTCATGATGTTGGCTCTCGTTATCTCCATTGGAATGGCCAGTGGAACAGTTTTGTTGAAATTGTATCATTATCTCAAAAAGAATCGAGCTAGCTAAGACTCGATTTTTTTGTAGCCCTAAAGTTCTGTTTGTTGGACTAGCCTAAAAATGAGATAAGATTTTGAAAATGAACTTGATTTGGTGAATCAAGTCTTTTTTCTCTCATTTGATCTCAATTGTGATAAAATAGAGGTGAACGATTTTTTACAATGAATGATAAAAATAGAGGTAAATATGACAATCGGTATTGATAAGATTGGTTTTGCGACCAGTCAATACGTTTTGAAATTACAAGATTTAGCAGAAACCCGAGGAATTGATCCTGAAAAATTGAGTAAAGGGCTCCTTTTAAAAGAATTGAGTATTGCTCCTTTGACAGAGGATATTGTTACCTTGGCTGCCAGTGCAGGAAATTCTATCCTGACTGAAGAAGATAAGCAAGAGATTGATATGGTTATCGTAGCGACAGAGTCTGGGATTGACCAGAGTAAAGCTGCAGCTGTCTTTGTACACGGTTTGCTTGGGATTCAACCATTTGCTCGTAGTTTTGAAATCAAGGAGGCTTGCTATGGTGCAACTGCGGCCCTTCACTATGCTAAGTTACACGTAGAAAATTCTCCAAAATCAAAAGTTTTGGTACTAGCCAGTGATATTGCAAGGTATGGTGTTGAAACTCCTGGAGAACCAACTCAAGGTGCAGGCTGTGTTGCCATGTTGATTAGCCAAAATCCACGCGTTATGGTCTTCAACAATGATAACGTTGCGCAGACTCGTGATATTATGGACTTCTGGCGTCCAAACTATTCGACAACACCATTTGTAAATGGCGTTTACTCAACACAGCAGTATCTTGATAGCTTGAAAACGACTTGGGAAGAGTACCAAAAGCGTTATGACTGTACTTTGGATGATTTTAAAGCTGTCTGTTTCCACTTGCCATATCCAAAGCTAGCTCTCAAGGGATTGAAAAAAATTCTTGATAAATCTCTACCTCAAGAGAAAAAGGATTTACTTCAAAAGCACTTTGATGAATCCATTATTTATAGTCAAAAAGTTGGAAATATCTATACGGGTTCACTCTTTTTAGGGCTCTTGTCTCTTCTTGAAAATTCTGATAGTCTGAAAGCTGGGGATAAGATTGCTCTCTACAGCTATGGTAGTGGTGCTGTATCTGAGTTCTTTAGTGTAGAATTGGTTGAAGGCTATGAAAAACAATTGCAGAATAATCGCTTAGACTTGCTAGACCAACGTCAAGCTTTGAGTGTTGCCGACTATGAACGAATCTTCTTTGAAGAAGCGAACTTAGATGAGTCTGGTTCTGCAACCATGTCAGGCTATGAGGGACAAGACTATGCTCTGGTTGAGATTGTAGACCACCAACGTCGCTACAGCAAGGTTGAAAAATAATGAAAAAAAATTGGAATGGATTTGCTAAAAAATCAATTCAAGAGCGCCTAGAGCTAGTTAAGTCTCAGGCGCTTACTACTATTGAATCCCAAGAAAGTCTTGAGCAAAATGAGAATCTCATTCTAGCAGTTGCGGACCAACTGAGTGAAAATGTGGTGGGGACCTTCTCGCTTCCATACTCAATAGTTCCAGAAGTACTGGTAAACGGTCAAGAGTACACCGTTCCTTATGTGACCGAAGAGCCATCTGTTGTTGCTGCAGCTAGTTTTGCTAGTAAGATTATCAAGCGTGTGGGTGGTTTTACTGCTCAGGTTCATCAACGCCAAATGATTGGTCAGGTAGCTCTTTATCAGGTTCCAGATAGGGATAAAGCATGTCAGGCTATTTTGAGTCAGAAAGCAGAGCTACTCGAACAAGCAAACCAAGCCTATCCATCTATTGTCAAACGTGGTGGTGGAGCCAGAGAGCTAACAGTTGAGAAAATTTCTGGTGAGGCTGACTTTTTAGTGGTTTATCTCCATGTGGATACTCAGGAAGCCATGGGAGCTAATATGCTCAATACCATGCTTGAAGCTTTAAAACCTAGCTTAGAAGCTCTAAGTCAAGGGCAAAGTTTAATGGGCATTTTATCCAACTATGCAACAGATTCTCTAGTAACTGCAACTTGTCGGATTGCCTTTCGTTATTTGAGTCGCCAGAAGGATGAAGCGCGTGAGTTGGCAGAAAAAATGGTTTTAGCCAGCCAGTTTGCTCAAGCAGATCCTTATCGAGCAGCTACTCACAATAAGGGGATATTTAATGGAATCGATGCTCTCTTGATTGCGACAGGAAATGATTGGCGTGCCATCGAAGCGGGAGCACATGCCTATGCTAGTCATGATGGTTCCTATCGAGGCCTTAGTCGTTGGACGATGGATTTGGAAACAGAAGAGTTAATAGGAGAGTTGACTATGCCGATGCCAGTTGCTACCAAGGGTGGATCAATTGGTCTTAATCCTCGTGTCGTTCTCAGCCATGAGTTGCTAGGTCATCCATCAGCTAAGGAATTGGCTCAAATTATCGTGTCAATTGGTCTCGCACAAAACTTTGCAGCTCTTAAAGCTCTTGTCAGCACAGGAATTCAGCATGGACACATGAAACTTCAAGCGAAGTCACTAGCCCTCCTTGCAGGAGCCACAGAGGCTGAAGTGCCTAAGCTGGTAGAAAGCTTGATTGCTGAAAAAACATTTAATTTAGAAAAAGCCCAAACACTCTTGAATAAATTTAGATCATAAGAAAAAACTCAGACTGATTCAGTCCGAGTTTTTTTGTGCTTAAATACTTTTACCTGGTAAAAGGGAGACTGGCAAGAAATAACCAGTAGTAGTAACCTCTTTACCTTCAATTTTTTGTAAGAGTAACTCAACTGTCAGGCGAGCAATTTCTTCCAAGGGTTGTTTTATGGTAGTGAGGTGAGGGTAGAAATTCTCAATGAAATAAGTCCCGTCATATCCGATAACTTTAAGTTGTTCAGGAACAGAGATACCAAGCTCCTGGGCAATCTTCATAACCAAGATGGCTGTTAAATCGTCTGATGCGAAAATAGCATCTGGTTTTTGCTTAGTCAAGATATTTTTGATTTCCATTTCTTTTCGAAGGGGTGAAAAGTCACTGGAAACATTGATAATAGGAGCCTTGGGTAAGATTGAAGCAAAACCAGCATGACGAAGTCCAGTTGGAGAATTGGAGTTGTCATTACCTGTAATCATGATGATAGCCTTGGCTCCAGTTTTAGCCAAGGTCTGAGCGGCTAGGACTCCGCCAGCATAGTTATCAGAAGAAACGACAGGGATATCTGGTGACAAGTTTCGGTCAAAGGAGATGATAGGAGCCGTCACGCGATTGTAGTCTTCAATCCCTAAGTTATGGCTACCAGAGATAATACCGTCCACTTGGTTGGCCTCTAGCATTTCAAGATATTCACGTTCTTTTTCCGAATCGTGCTCACTGTTACAGATGATTGTCTTGTAGCCTTTTTTGAAGAGCTCGTGCTCCAATTTGTCAATCAATTCAGCATAGAAAACATGGCTGATTTTTGGGAAAATTAGCCCAATTAACTTGGCGGATTTACCTTGAAGACTGCGAGCCAGATTGTTAGGTTTATAGCCTAGCTCACGCATAGCATCTTTAACCTTTTGAATAGTTTTTTCTGACAGGTAGCCTTTTTTATTAATAACACGTGAGACAGTAGTTGGGCTGACGCCTGCTAGTTCTGCGACATCAGTTAGTTTTGCGACCATATTCTAATTCGTAGTATGTTCCAGTTGGGTTTCCAGATTTAATGAGGATTCCATTTTGATCTTCGTGAGGGAAGACTCGACCAGAAAATACTTTTTCTCCTTTATTGATAAAGATTTCAAAGACTGAGTTATCGATGAAGATATTGACAGTAGTTGCTTGATTGGTAACTGAGCAAGAGCGAGTAGTTCCAAATTCTTGAGCATATTGCTCACCTGCTTGACTACGATCAACGGTTACTTGACCATTGATAAGGTCAAAGCTGATAGAGAGTCCTTTGCCATCTTTATCAGCAAGAAGAACGATTTCATTTTGACTATCAGCTTCTAAGTTAAGCTCGATCTCGTAGGTGTTTTTGGTTTCAGAACGATTTGAAAATTCCTCTTCTGAAGCACGAAGATCCTTGATAGCTGCTACAGGGTATTGATAGAGTTTGCCGTCTTTAATGGTAAGTTCTTTTACCAATGAGAAAGTTCCTTGGTGATCAAAACGATCAGATGGATAAGACACATCTGGTAAACCAAGCCAACTAACAGCAAGGGCACGTTCATCAGGGGCATTGAAGGCTTGAGTGGCATAGGCTTCAAAACCATAATCGAGGTTGTGTAGTTCAGACACATCTACCATACGAGCATTTTCTGGGTCAAAGGAAGCGCCGATTTTATACATGTTTGGATAGATATTGTCATAGTCAAGGACCTTTTTATCCAAACCTTGTGGGCAGTAAAGAAGGACAGGCTGTTCTCCGACAAAGACTAGGTTTGGGCACTCCATCATATAAGCAGTGCGGTCATTGTTGAAGTCAAGGTCTCCGACTTCTTGCCAGTTTGTATAATCATTTTCGATAGCCTTATAGAGACGGACAAATCCTTTTTTGTCCAAATCTTGACCACCGACGATAGCGTAGTATTGCCCCTTAAAGTTAAAAATCTGTGGATCGCGGAAGTGGTCAGTAGCCTCAGCAGGCTGATCAATTAAGATTTTATCAATCTTTTTAATATTTCCATCCTTATCCATCAAGGCACCGATCTGATAAGGGTGGCGTACCCAATTTTCATCACGGACATTTCCAGTATAAAAGAGGAATAATTGATCACCAAACTGCATAGCAGAACCAGAGTAAGCACCGTGGCTATCAAGTGGAGTATCAGGTAAGATTTTTACACCTGTTTCAGTAAAGTGCACCAAATCGTCGCTTTCAAGTTGAACCCAAGATTTTAACCCATGAGCTGCACCAAAGGGGAAGTTTTGGTAAAAGACAATCCACTTACCATCAAAATAAGAAAAGCCGTTTGGGTCGTTGAGGAGACCTTCCTTTGGCTCAATGTGATAGCTGACGTGCCATGGGGATTGTGCCATCTTTTCTTGGATTTCTTTTCTTTCTTCTTGTGTCCAATCTTCATAACGTCTGTAACGACGTTCAGTAGTCCATTCCATTTCTATTTCCTCCAAAAATTCTACTATCTTAATAGTAAACGTTTCCTTATAAAAAAGCAAGTCTTTCACACTAAATTTAAGAAAAAAATGTCAAACGATTGACAGAGTTTGGAAACAAAATTTTATGAAAACCGATGAAAATATGAAAGTTTTTGAAATTTTCAAAGTAAAAACCTTAAATTCAGAGGATGTTTACTGCTATGTTAATGAAAAAATAGCAAAAACAATCAAAATTGGAGAATTGACAAAATTTTTTCTGCAAAACGCTTGACATATTTTTTAAACGTGATAGAATAATATTCGTAGGGCGGATAAAATCGCTTTCAAACAAGAAAAAATTTTATAAGGAGATTTTTGCAAATGACGAATACAGAAATTGCAAAAAAAGTCATCGAAGCCTTGGGCGGACGTGAGAATGTTAACAGTGTAGCTCACTGTGCTACTCGCCTTCGTGTTATGGTTAAAGATGAAGCGAAGATTAACAAAGATGCTATTGAGAACTTGGAAAAAGTTCAAGGTGCTTTCTTTAACTCAGGTCAATACCAAATCATCTTTGGTACAGGTACAGTTAACAAGATGTACGATGAAGTCGTAGCTCTTGGTTTGCCAACGACATCTAAGGATGAGATGAAGGCAGAAGCTGCTAAACAAGGAAATTGGTTCCAACGTGCCATCCGTACTTTCGGTGATGTTTTTGTACCAATCATTCCAGTTATCGTAGCAACTGGTCTCTTCATGGGTGTTCGTGGACTCTTGAATGCTCTTGGAATGACACTTCCAGAAGATGTTACAACTTACACTCAAATCTTGACTGACACAGCCTTCATTATCTTGCCAGGTTTGGTTGTTTGGTCAACCTTCCGTGTATTTGGTGGTAACCCAGCTGTTGGTATCGTTCTTGGTATGATGCTCGTTTCAGGTTCACTTCCAAATGCCTGGGCTGTTGCTTCTGGTGGAGAAGTAACTGCTATGAACTTCTTCGGATTTATCCCAGTTGTTGGTTTGCAAGGTTCAGTTCTTCCAGCCTTCATCATCGGGGTTGTCGGAGCTAAGTTTGAAAAAGCTGTTCGTAAAGTTGTTCCAGATGTTCTTGACCTCTTGGTAACACCATTCGTAACACTCCTCGTAATGTCAATTCTTGGTTTGTTTGTTATCGGACCAGTCTTCCACGTTGTTGAAAACTATATCCTTCTTGGAACAAAAGCTATCCTTAACTTGCCATTTGGTCTTGGTGGTTTCTTGATTGGTGGAGTTCACCAAGTTATCGTCGTATCAGGTGTTCACCACATCTTTAACTTGCTTGAAGTTCAATTGCTTGCTGCTGACCATGTTAACCCATTCAACGCTATCATCACAGCTGCCATGACTGCTCAAGGTGCTGCAACAGTAGCCGTTGGTGTGAAAACTAAAAATCCTAAACTTAAAACACTTGCTTTCCCAGCTGCTCTTTCTGCCTTCCTAGGTATTACTGAGCCTGCTATCTTCGGGGTTAACTTGCGTTTCCGTAAACCATTCTTCCTTTCATTGATCGCTGGTGCAGTCGGTGGTGGACTTGCTTCAATCCTTGGTCTTGCTGGTACTGGTAATGGTATCACAATCATCCCTGGTACAATGCTTTACATTGGTAACGGACAACTTCCACAATACCTTCTTATGGTAGCTGTATCATTCGCTCTTGGTTTTGCTCTTACTTACATGTTTGGTTATGAAGATGAAGCAGAAGTGGCTTCAGAAGCTACAACTGAACGTTTAGCTGACGAAGCAGTAACTGGTACTGTTGTTGCACCTAGCGAAGGTGTCATCCAAACACCAATCGTTGGTGACGTAGTTGCCCTTTCAGACGTTAATGACCCAGTCTTCTCAAGTGGAGCTATGGGACAAGGTATTGCTGTAAAACCTAGTCAAGATGTTGTTTATGCACCAGCTGATGCTGAAGTGACAATCGTCTTCCCAACAGGACATGCTTATGGTTTGAAAACTGCAAACGGAGCTGAAATCTTGATCCACGTGGGTATCGACACTGTTTCAATGAACGGTGAAGGTTTCGACCAAAAAGTTGCCCAAGGTGACAAGGTTAAAGCTGGAGATGTTCTTGGAACATTTGACTCAGCTAAGATTGCTGCTGCAGGACTTGATAACACTACTATGGTTATCGTGACAAACACTGCAGACTTTGCTTCAGTAAATCCAGTTGCTTCTGGATCAGTTGCTAAGGGTGATGCAATCATCGAAGTTAAAGCTTAATACTCTTCGAAAATCAAATTCAAACTGCGTCATACTCGCTTTGCCGTACTCAAGTACTGCCTGCAGCTCGATTCCTAGTTTGTTCTTTGATTTTCATTGAGTACACTACTTTCGATTTAATAGATCAAAAAACGAACAAATGTCATGTTTGTTCGTTTTTGATTGAATCTTAAAATTTACAGAGGAAAAACTAAAATATAGAGCAACTTTTCCTCCTGGAAATATGCTATAATAGAGAAAATAAAAACTAGAGGTTTATCATGACAAAATTATATGGAAGCTTGGAAGCGGGCGGTACAAAATTTGTCTGTGCTGTCGGTGATGAAAACTTTAACATTGTAGAAAAAACACAATTCCCAACAACAACTCCTATCGAGACAATCGATAAAACTATCGAGTTCTTTTCAAAATTTGATAATCTTGCAGGTCTTGCAATTGGTTCATTTGGTCCAATTGATATCGACAAAAATTCAAAAACTTACGGTTTTATCACAACTACACCAAAACCTCACTGGGCAAATGTGGACTTGCTTGGTGCCCTTCGTCGCGCTCTAAATGTACCAATGTACTTCACAACAGACGTAAACAGTTCTGCTTACGGCGAAGTGGTTGCCCGTAACAATGCTGGTGGCCGTATCGAAAACTTGGTTTACTACACAATCGGTACAGGTATCGGTGCAGGTGTTATCCAACGTGGCGAGTTTATTGGCGGTGTTGGTCACCCTGAGATGGGTCATTATTATGTGGCTAGACACCCAATGGATATTGAAAAAGAATTTAAAGGTGTTTGTCCTTTCCATAAGGGATGTTTGGAAGGTTATGCAGCTGGTCCAAGTTTGGAAGCTCGTACAGGTGTTCGTGGGGAAAATATTGAACTCAACAACTCTGTCTGGGATGTTCAAGCCTACTACATTGCTCAAGCTGCAGTGAATGCGACTGTAACTTTCCGTCCAGATGTCATCGTCTTTGGTGGTGGGGTTATGGCTCAACAACACATGCTTGACCGTGTACGTGAGAAATTCACAGCCCTACTCAATGGCTACCTACCAGTTCCAGATGTACGTGACTATATCGTGACTCCAGCTGTTGCTGGTAATGGTTCAGCTACACTAGGAAACTTCGTTCTTGCTAAGAGCGTTGCAAAATAAGACTAAAGCAAAACTCCCAACTTTCTCAGTTGGGAGTTTTGCTTTAGTCTTTTTCAATTTTCGTTTCCTGATGGAATATATTTTGCCAAGTTTCGTGGCGACGCCAGATGCTGGTATGAATGGTATCACCGACTTGGTAGCGGATGAGTTTAGTCTTTTGGCTGATAGAGGTTAAATGAAGCTCCTTGATAGCAGAGGTTAATTCTTTTTCAGCCTTATAGGCTCCCTTGTCCAGTTCTTGTCCGTCCTGGCGGATATAAATGAAATCTTCTGCAAGTAACTCTTCCAGTTGATTTCCTTGGTCGATTAGTTGCTCTCTCATAAGCAATTTTTTATAGACATTATCTAGAATTTCATCCTCAGGGATTGGTGCTGGTTCGATATGAATGTCTGTATCAAAGACACCAAAGCGTTCTGATAACATGGATTCGACCTGATCCGCGATTTCATGACTTTCAAAAACAGAGAGGTCTGGGTTCATCTCAAGTGTGATGTCCAGATAGATATTACTTCCGTAGGTACGACCGCGTTGTGATTTGACCTTGCTAATCTTAGGAATTTCCATGATAGCTTTTTGATAATCTTCTAGCAAGTGTTCATCAAAACCATCAGAAAGGCTGAAGGATGACTCGATAAAGATGTCATAGGCTGTTTTGAGGATAAAGAAGGTGATGATAATAGCGACCAACTTATCCACGATTGGATAGTTGAAGCTACTAGCCAGGATAGCAATAGAAGTTCCAAGAGATGTTACGGCATCTGACAGATTGTCCTTAGCTGCAGCCTTGAGGGCCTTTGATTTAGCTTGCTTACTCAGATGGGTATTGTAGAGATAAACGGCGAACATGATGATGGCAGAGATGACTCCCAGAGTCGCACCAAGTGGGTCAATGACCGTTTGTTCTCGGCTGAGTATCTTTTGGATGGTGTCACGTAGAACATCAAAGCCAACGTAAAACATGATGATGGAAGTGATGAGACTTGCCAAATCCTCGATTTTCCAGTGGCCGAAGCGATGATCTCTATCAGCCGGTTGGCGAGCCAAACGAATCCCGATGAGAAGGGCTACATTTCCAACAATATCTGAAACGTTATTAAAACCATCTGCTACCAAACTGGATGAATGGAGCAAATGTCCGGTCGCTAGCTTAGCTGCAGACAAGAATAGATAGGTCAAAATGCTGATAATGGCACCACGCTCAGCTAATTTTAAGTTTGAAACCGATTGATTCATCTAACTCCCCTTCTAGCATTTTAGTATTCTTTCATTATACTGGTTTTCCAAGGAAAATTCAAATGGCTATTAGGGTATTTATTCAGAAATCAACAGATTTTTATTTTGAAATATGATAGAATGATAAGGTAATATTTATTTTGGAAAGAGTTTTTTATGAACCATAAACAAATCATAGATAGAGTGATTCGAATTGGTTTGCTGTTGCTACCATTTCTTATTTTTTATGGCTATAGAGTAGTTAAGGGATTTGATTATCCAGTGGTTGATGATATCATGGTTAATCAAACCATATTATCTGGTGATAATATGTTGCTTCCCTATATTGGGATTTTGTTATCATCTGCTTTAGTATTTCTTCAGCAATTATTTACAAATTGGAATATTTATTTTATTTTCTTAGCTCTCAGTTTTTGCTTGAGTTTTAGCATCTATTTGGAGTTCTTTTTTAGAAAGAAGTATTATTTCTTGCTTCCCTTAGTAATGTTACTTCAAATGGTTTTAATGAAGTATTTCTCGTTTTCAGTAATTGCTTACTTGTTATCGACAGCAGCTATACTATTATTGTTTGATAAAAAATACGTAACAGGAATGCTTTTGTCTGTAATAGGTTTATCGATTAGGCCGCAAATTATTGCCAGTTTATTATTGCTTTTACTCCCCTTCCTAGCTTTTGAAGTAATCAAAGGAAAAAAGAAAAAAGAATTATTTTTGTTATCTGCTGTCATTTTACTTATCTTTGCTTCCAATAAAATTTATACCTTAATGAGACCAGATGTTCAAGAATACCTAAATTGGAATACTCTAAGTACCAATTTGAGAGATTTCCCTGCGATTGAGTATGAGAAGCATGCCAAGGAATTTCAGGAATTGGGGGTCAGTGAAAACGACTTATCTGCTTCAACCTACTGGTTGTTTGCAGAAAAAGATGCTCTGAACAATGAGTTGTTAACAAAAATTCAATCCGTACGTTCTTTCTCTGAGAAGTACTCCTTTAATGTATTTCAAATGGTGAAAGATTATTTCCAAAATATCATTTTGACAACCTTTCTTCTTGTTATGGTTGGCTGGTTTTTGTTCTTCAAGCCTAAGAAAGTCTATGGCTGGTTACTCCCCCTTGTTCCATTTGCACTAATCGGTGCACTATTTGTTAGGCAGAGAGTGGTAGAACGTGTTTATATCCCGATTATCATTAGCTTTTTAATCTTTTTCGTCTACTATGCGCCCTTATTTTACAATAAGCGGAAACTGTTGAAAAAAAGAGAAATTTTTTATAGTCTACAACTTGTAGGAATGCTGGCGAGTATGGCCTGGGTAAATAGTGTGGGACAAGAACTTTACTGGTTCCCAATCATTCAATCATCCATGGTATCAGAGTATCATGATGTAGTGGAAAAACATTCTGATAAATTGCTTGTTTTTGGCGGTTATGGAACACTTGTCAATTCTCAACCGAGCTTGGCTACGATTACAAGAAAGCCTGATCAGTTGATTGAAAATACAACAACCTTAGGTAACTGGCAAACTTTTTCGCCACACTATTATCAATTAATGAAAAAGTATAATGTTGAGGAGCCTAGTAATCTTCTTTCTTCTGCTATTGATAAGGAGAATATCCTATTCTTTTGGTCACCTTCTTCAGGAAAGATGGATCAAGTCAAGGAAATAATGAAAGAACATTACCAAAAAGATGTTTATTTTGAAGAAGTTGAGGTGGTCAGTTCTGATATGAATCTTTATCGACTAAGAACAGGAGAAGGGAGATAGGATGAAAAAGCGCATAGGTTACCTAGATATGGCTAAGGGGCTAGCGATTATACTTGTTATTATAGGGCATAGCAGTTTTGTGCCTCTTCGTGCAAAAATACTCCTCTATGTTTTTCATATCCCCTTATTTTTCTTCTTGTCAGGTTTTACTTTAAATGTTACTAAATACAAATCATTTAAGGAATATTTTCTTAGCAAGGCGAAAAGTTTGGTCGTTCCCTTTTTTTGCCTGAATATTTTTGTTTTTCTCTTTCAACTCTTTGTCATGTATCCTGAACAAGTGTTTAGTTTTAATCTTATTCATTTTACTAAACAATTGTTGTTGTCAGATCGCTTGCATGTTTATTTTCAGTTATGGTTTCTGAATGTCATGTTTTTAGCACATGTTTTTAGTTACTTTATTCTCAGAAGAAAATGGTCGATTGGTCAATGGCTATTGATTCTTGTATCACTCTTGCTTCTAGTCTTTTTAGGACAAAAAATCTATACTTGGAATTTTTATCTAATCTGGAATCTTGATTTGGTCCCTGTAGCCATTATCTTTACACTCTTAGGTGTTGGAGTGAGAAAATATTTACCTCAGCTGGAGAAGTTTTTTGCAATATACTATCTGCCAGTTGCCTTATCTCTAACTATATTTGTAGGCAGATTGAACTATCATTGGAGTGGAAGACAAATTGTCGATCTCTACTATCAGCAGATAGGGAACCATCTCTTATTTTACATTGCTGCAATTTCAGGTATATGGTCCACCCTCATATTTTTTAAATCAATCCCTGAACTGACTCTCTTGAAATCAATCGGACAAAGAACCTTGATTTACTATGGAGTACATGCTCCAATTGTTTTAGTACTGGTTGAAAAATTAGTTTTACAATTATCTACTAGATACACCGGTATTTTTGTGAATGGCTACGTTACAACAAGTGTTGTGACAATATTGACTTTGGTAGGGTGTGAATTGATTGTCAGAGTATTTAGAGGGACAAACTTTCCCTTTGGGATTAAAAGGTTAGGAGTCAAAAATGAGTAGAAATAATCCGATTTTATATATCGTGATTCCATGTTATAACGAAGAGCAAGTGTTGCCTCATACCAATCCGATGTTTGTTGGGAAGATCGAGGAATTGGTGAAAAATCAAGAGGTTCATCCCAATAGTAAGGTCATGTATGTGAATGATGGCAGTAAGGATCGAACTTGGGAACTTATCCAAAAATATGCTTCATCGAATCCATATGTTGTAGGTATTTCTCAAAGTCGAAACCGTGGTCATCAAAGTAGTGTTCTTGCTGGGATGTACGAAGCTGCAGAATTTGCGGATATCGTGATTACCATTGATGCAGATGGTCAAGATGATATTGATTGTATGAATCAGATGATTGCTGAATATAAGTCAGGTTCAGAGATTGTCTACGGCGTTCGAGACAACCGAGAGACAGATTCGGCTTTTAAACGTATTACAGCAGAGGGATTCTATAAGGTGATGTATTTATTTGGAGCAGATGTCGTTTTTAATCATGCTGACTATCGTTTAGTCTCCAAACGATTTATTCATGAACTTGCTAAATTTAAAGAAGTAAACTTATTTCTTCGAGGCATTATGCCTCTTGTAGGATTTAAGTATTCCTACGTGACTTATAAACGTCACGAACGAATTGCTGGAGAAAGTCACTATCCACTTTCTAAAATGCTTGGTCTAGCAATGGATGGTATTACTAGCCTATCTATTAAACCTATTCGCTTGATTACTAGCTTGGGAGTTATGACTTCACTTTTTAGTTTTTTGTTGATCATCTGGGTTTTGTGGAGCAAATTTGCTGGTAATGTAGTAGCTGGATGGGCCAGTACCTACGCCATTGTAAGCTTACTTGGCGGGGTTCAACTCATTAGTCTTGGTGTAATTGGTGAATATATTGGGAAAATCTATCTAGAAACCAAGCAACGTCCAAGATATATTATCAGTGATCGCACCTATGATGAGAATAATGACTAACTCCACCCCAGCACTTGAAAACTTTTGAAAATCTGTTATAATAGAACTACTCAAGGGAGTAGCTGGCGGTTAACCGCGATAGTGTCGTCATTCCGAATTATTTCCGGCACTATATTAAACAGCGAGACTTGTTTTTTTTAAAAAAACAGGTCTCTTTTTTTGTAAAAAGAGGCCAAAAAGGAGGAGACTGTTTTGTCAAAAGAACAAAATAAAGACTTGTTTTACACGCAATCTTCTGAGGAAGTCCTAAAGAATTTGGACTCATCTGTTGAAGGTTTGTCAACTGCTCAAGCTCAAGAACGCTTAGCGACTTATGGTCGAAATGAGTTAGAAGAGGGCGAAAAACGTAGCCTACTAGCTAAATTCCTTGATCAATTTAAGGATTTGATGATTATCATCTTGCTAGCAGCAGCCGCACTTTCTGTAATTACAGAAGGGATGGATGGTTTAACAGATGCCATTATCATCTTGGCCGTTGTTGTCTTGAATGCTGCCTTTGGGGTTTACCAAGAAGGGCAAGCAGAAGCAGCCATTGAAGCTCTGAAAAATATGTCTAGCCCGATGGCCCGCGTTCGTCGTGATGGTCATGTTATTGAGATTGACTCGAAAGAATTGGTACCTGGGGACATCGTCTTGCTTGAAGCAGGAGATGTCGTGCCTGCGGATATGCGCTTGTTTGAAGCAGCTTCTCTTAAAATAGAAGAAGCAGCTCTTACAGGGGAGTCTGTCCCAGTTGAAAAAGATGTGACAGGACTTGTTGAAGCAGATGCTGGTATCGGGGACCGTGTTAATATGGGTTATCAAAACTCAAACGTAACTTACGGTCGTGGGATTGGTGTCGTGACCAACACTGGTATGTATACAGAAGTTGGTAAGATTGCAGATATGTTAGCCAACGCAGACGAAACAGAAACACCGTTGAAGCAAAGCTTGGAACAATTATCTAAGGCCTTGACTTACTTAATCATTGTGATTGCAGTGATTACCTTCTTGGTTGGTGTATTCGTTCGTGGTGAACATCCGTTGGAAGGCTTGATGGTTGCGGTTGCTCTTGCGGTTGCTGCGATTCCAGAAGGTCTCCCTGCCATTGTAACCATCGTTCTATCTTTGGGAACAACAACCCTTGCCAAACGTAATTCGATTGTTCGTAAATTACCAGCGGTTGAAACTCTTGGTTCAACAGAAATCATCGCGTCTGATAAAACAGGTACCTTGACTATGAACCAAATGACTGTTGAAAAAGTTTATACCAACGGTCAATTGCAAAGCTCTGCAACAGAAATTGCTGCTAGCAACAATACGCTACGTATCATGAACTTTGCCAATGACACCAAGGTGGACCCATCTGGCAAGCTGATTGGGGATCCAACGGAGACAGCTCTTGTACAGTTTGGTTTGGACCACAACTTTGATGTTCGTGAAGTCTTGAAGGATGAGCCACGTGTGGCTGAATTGCCATTTGACTCAGACCGTAAGCTCATGTCTACCATTCATAAGGAAGCTGACGGTTCTTACTTTATCGCTGTCAAGGGTGCCCCTGACCAATTGCTCAAGCGCGTGACTCGTATTGAAGTCAATGGGGAAGTTCGCCCAATCACAGAAGAAGATAAAAATGCTATCCTTGCAACCAACAAAGAATTGGCCAAACAAGCTCTTCGTGTCTTGATGATGGCTTATAAGACAAGTCATGAAATTCCAACCTTGGAATCTGAAATTGTTGAGTCTGACCTCATTTTCTCTGGTTTGGTCGGCATGATTGACCCTGAGCGCCCAGAAGCTGCAGAAGCTGTACGTGTCGCTAAAGAAGCAGGTATCCGTCCAATCATGATCACAGGTGACCACCAAGATACAGCGGAAGCTATCGCTAAACGTCTCGGAATCATCGATCCAAATGATACAGAAGACCATGTCTTCACGGGTGCTGAGTTGAATGAACTCACTGATGAAGAATTCCAAAAAGTCTTCAAGCAATACTCTGTATATGCCCGTGTATCACCTGAGCACAAAGTTCGTATCGTGAAAGCATGGCAAAAAGAAGGTAAAGTTGTTGCCATGACAGGTGATGGAGTCAACGATGCGCCATCACTTAAGACAGCTGACATCGGTATCGGCATGGGGATTACTGGTACAGAGGTTTCTAAGGGAGCTTCTGACATGGTCCTTGCCGATGATAACTTTGCAACCATTATCGTAGCGGTTGAAGAAGGACGTAAGGTCTTCTCCAATATCCAAAAATCTATCCAATACCTCTTGTCTGCCAATATGGCTGAAGTCTTCACCATCTTCTTTGCAACATTGTTAGGTTGGGATGTGCTTCAACCAGTGCATTTGCTATGGATTAACCTGGTAACAGATACGCTACCAGCCATCGCCCTTGGTGTGGAACCAGCTGAACCAGGTGTCATGACCCACAAACCACGTGGCCGTAAGTCTAACTTCTTTGATGGTGGTGTCTTCGGAGCAATCATTTATCAAGGGATCTTCCAAACGATGCTAGTTTTAGGTGTTTATGGTTGGGCTCTCCTCTTCCCAGAGCACCAAAGTCATACTGAAATCCATGCGGATGCCCTTACCATGGCTTTTGCAACTCTCGGTTTGATCCAATTGCTCCATGCCTTTAACGTTAAGTCGGTTTACCAATCAATCTTTAAAGTGGGACTCTTTACGAACAAGACCTTTAACTGGTCTATCCCAGTTGCCTTTGTCCTCTTTGTGGTGACAATTTTGGTTCCTGGATTTAATAATCTCTTCCACGTTTCAAACTTGAGCTTGACTCAATGGATGGTTGTTGCCGTAGGAGCACTTATGATTGTAGTCCTTGTTGAGATTGTAAAAGCAGTCCAACGTGCACTTGGAAAAGATAAAAATGCTATTTAAGCATTGAAAAGTCATCTTCGGATGGCTTTTTGCTTTTATATATGATAAACAGAGATAGATTTTATGCTATAATCAAGTTGAGAAAAAGATGGAGGAATAGTAGTTGGAAAAGAAAATTGTCAAAGATATCTTGTTTTTGTCGCAGGTATCCCAGCCTGCTAGTCAGGAAGATTTACCCCTAGCAAAGGATTTGCAGGATACCCTATTGGTTAACAGAGAAACCTGTGTTGGACTAGCGGCCAATATGATTGGGGTGCAAAAGCGCGTCATTATTTTTAATATCGGCATGATTCCCATGGTTATGTTTAATCCAGTTCTCAAATCTTTTGAAGGGGCATACGAGACAGAGGAAGGTTGTTTGTCTTTGACAGGTGTAAGACCGACAACTAGGTATGAGAAGATTACAGTAAGCTACAGAGATATCCATTGGCAAGAGCAAACCATTAGCCTGACAGGATTTCCTGCTCAGATCTGTCAGCATGAATTGGATCATTTGGAAGGGATTATCATATAGTCTTGTTTTCCAAGAGAATGGTCAATCTTTTGAAGGTTAAGTTGGTAAAGATAACTATCTCAAAACCTTCAAGTTTAAGGAAACAACCTCGTTTTTCTTGTAATCTTGTTTAAAATTTGTAATAATGGATGAAAGAATAATAAATGGAGGACGGTCAAATGGGATTTTATCTGATGATTGGTTCGATGTTGCTTGGTCTTTTCGCTTTGAAGATAGGATTTTCTCATCTAAAGGAGAAAAAGGTTAATCTGTCATCTATCTTGGCAAGCTGCCTTGGGACAGCACTAGTTCTCTTTGCAATCTGGTTAGGATTGCCAAAATAAGCAAAGAAACCTCGGTAGTCACCGAGGTTTTTAGGTGCAAATCCTTGGTAGTCTTAAAAAAATATGCTACACTAACACTATGAAAATTCTAATCCCAACTGCAAAAGAAATGAATACAAATATTCCTAGTTTTGAAGCAAATCCTTTGCGTCTTGAAAGTCAGGCTGTAGTGGATGCATTAGCGACATATTCTGCCCAAGAGCTGGAAAGTTTTTACAAAATTTCCGCCGAAAAAGCGCAAGAGGAATATGACCATATCCAGGCCTTGAAAAATGAAACTGCGACAAACTATCCAGCCTTGCACCTCTTTGATGGACTCATGTATCGCAACATCAAACGGGAAGGTCTCACCAAGGAGGAGCAAATCTATCTGGAGAAACACCTCATGATAACGTCAGCTCTCTATGGTGTGATTCCAGCCTTTGAACCGATTGCGCCTCACAGACTGGACTTTTTGATGAAGCTTAAAGTTGCTGGGAAAAGCCTAAAAAATCACTGGCAATCAGCTTATGAAGAGTCGATGAAGGGTGAAGAACTAATCTTTTCTCTCTTGTCTTCGGAGTTTGAAACTGTCTTTCCTAAAGAAATCCGTAAGAAAATGGTGACCTTTAAGTTTATGGAAGAGCGAGATGGAAAACTAAAAAACCACTCAACCATTTCTAAAAAAGCCCGAGGATCCTTCTTAACAGCCTTGATGGAAGGTCATGTAACTTCGGTTGAAGAGATTAAAAAGCTCAGCTTTGCGGGTTTCAATTATCGAGAAGACTTGTCGAGTGACAAGGAATTGGCTTTTGTGAAATAGATAGAAAATAGAGTCTGTCCTAGGTTGTATCAGGGCAGGCTTTTTTATGATTTGACGCTCCTATTTTTAGTTCAGAATGGTAGGAATTTTCTCACAATTTTGGTATAATAGGACTATTAGAAAATTTCAAGGAGACAAACATGTCAGTTAAAATTGCTTTACTTGGATTTGGTACAGTAGCTAGTGGTGTACCATTCTTGCTAAAGGAAAATAGAGAAAAAATTGTTCAAGCAGCACATTCAGAAATTGAAGTATCCAAAGTTTTGGTCAAAGACGATCAAGAGAAAGCACGCTTGCTTGAAGCAGGAAATGATTTTAATTTTGTAACAAATATTGACGAAATTTTGTCAGATAAAGACATCGCGATTGTTGTTGAGTTGATGGGACGTATCGAACCGGCAAAAACATTTATCACTCGTGCCTTAGAAGCAGGGAAACATGTCGTGACAGCCAACAAGGACCTTTTGGCTGTTCATGGTACAGAATTGCTTGAGATTGCCAAAGCTCATAATGTTGCTCTTTATTATGAAGCAGCTGTTGCGGGAGGAATTCCAATCCTTCGTACCTTGGTTAACTCACTAGCATCAGACAAAATCACTCGTGTTCTTGGTGTTGTCAATGGAACATCTAACTTCATGATGACCAAAATGGTAGAAGAAGGCTGGTCTTATGAAGATGCTTTGGCAGAAGCTCAACGACTTGGCTTTGCTGAAAGCGATCCTACAAATGATGTTGATGGGATTGATGCAGCCTACAAGATGGTCATCCTTAGCCAGTTTGCATTTGGGATGAATGTCAAATTTGAAGATGTTGCCCATCAAGGAATCCGCAATATCACTCCAGAAGATGTGGCAGTTGCCCAAGATCTTGGGTACGTGGTTAAATTAGTAGGTTCTATCGAAGAAACACCTTCTGGAATCGCTGCCGAGGTTACTCCAACCTTCCTTCCTAAAGCTCATCCACTCGCAAGTGTTAACGGTGTTATGAATGCGGTCTTTGTGGAATCTATCGGTATCGGCGAGTCTATGTACTATGGACCAGGTGCAGGTCAAAAACCAACTGCAACAAGCGTTGTAGCTGATATTGCCCGTATCGTTCGTCGTTTGAATGACGGCACCATTGGCAAAGCCTTTAACGAATACCATCGTGACCTTGTTTTAGCTCAACCAGAAGATGTCAAAGCCAACTACTATTTCTCAATCCTGGCTCCAGATTCAAAAGGGCAAGTCTTGAAATTGGCAGAGCTCTTTAATGCGGAAGATATTTCCTTCAAGCAAATCCTTCAAGATGGTAAGCAAGAAGGCAAGGCTCGTATTGTCATCATTACCCATAAGATTAACAAGGCACAGCTTGAAAATATTACAGCAGCTTTGAAGGGTGTAGCTGAATTTGAACTTCTCAACACCTTCAAGGTTTTAGGAGACTAAGATGAAGATTATTGTACCTGCTACAAGTGCCAATGTGGGTCCTGGCTTTGACTCTGTTGGTGTAGCTGTAACTAAGTATCTAGAAATTCAGGTTTGTGAGGAACGTGAAGAATGGATGATCGAGCACCAATTAGGCAAATGGATTCCACGTGATGAACGTAATCTTTTGCTGAAGATTGCTTTACAAATTGTTCCAGACCTACAACCAAGACGTCTGAAAATGATTAGTGATATTCCACTTGCGCGTGGACTTGGTTCTTCTAGTTCAGTCATCGTTGCAGGAATTGAGCTGGCAAATCAATTAGGGAACCTAAAATTAACGGATCACGATAAGTTGCAATTGGCGACTAAGATTGAAGGGCATCCTGATAATGTTGCACCTGCTATCTATGGAAATCTGGTCATTGCCAGCTCAGTCGAGGGTCAGGTTTCAGCAGTTGTAGCGCCTTTTCCAGAGTGTGCCTTTCTAGCCTACATTCCAAATTATGAATTGCGTACCCGAGATAGTCGTGGTGTCTTGCCCAAGAAACTTTCTTATAAAGAAGCTGTTGCAGCAAGTTCTATCGCCAATGTAGCGATTGCAGCCTTGCTGACTGGAGACATGGTCAAAGCAGGACAAGCTATTGAGAGTGATCTTTTCCATGAGCGTTACCGCCAAGATTTGGTGCGAGAATTTGCGACCATAAAAAAAGTTGCTAAGAGAAATGGTGCTTATGCGACCTACCTCTCTGGTGCTGGGCCTACTGTTATGGTTCTAGCTGAGCATGATAAGATGCCTAAAATTAAGGCAGAGCTTGAAAAACAACCGTTCAAAGGCAAGCTTCATGATTTGCAAGTAGATACACAAGGCGTTCGCGTCGAAGAAAAATAAACAGAACAATAGGATGGGGAAACTCTCTATTAGAGGGCTTCCTGTCCTTTTTTTGAAAATGAAACGTGGGAACTGATACTCAATGAAAATCAAAGAGCAAACTAGGAAAAGCTGCAGGTTGCTCAAAGCACCGCTTTGAGGTTGTAGATAAGACTGACGATGTCAGTTACATATATCTACGGCGAGGCGAAGCTGACGTGGTTTGAAGAGATTT
>NZ_KV795030.1:70863-79509 GCF_001808865.1 Streptococcus sp. HMSC061D10
ACGTGGTTTGAAGAGATTTTCGAAGAGTATGAAATGTTTCCCGTGTTTATCGACCGATAGACGGTCAAGGAGGATTTGAAATGGCAGAAATATATCTAGCAGGTGGTTGTTTTTGGGGCTTAGAGGAATTCTTTTCCCGTATTTCTGGAGTGTTGCAAACAAGTGTTGGTTATGCCAATGGTCAGGTAGAAACCACCAATTATCAACTGATCAAAGAAACAGATCACGCAGAGACTGTTCAAGTTATTTATGATGAAAAGGCAGTCTCGCTTCGTGAGATTTTACTCTATTATTTCCGAGTTATCGATCCACTATCTGTCAACCAACAAGGAAATGACCGTGGTCGTCAATACCGCACAGGGATTTATTATCAAGATGAAGAGGATTTACCGACTATCAATACAGTAGTTCGTGAACAAGAACTACTCATCGGTCGTAAAATTGCAGTGGAAGTGGAGGAGCTTCGCCACTATATCTTAGCTGAAGACTATCACCAAGACTACCTCAAGAAAAATCCTGGTGGCTATTGCCATATCGATGTGAGAGATGCAGAGAAACCACTGATAGACGCTGCTAACTATGAAAAGCCTAGTCAGGCAATTTTACGAGAAAGTTTGTCAGAAGAGTCCTACCGAGTTACGCAAGAAGCTGCGACGGAAGCTCCTTTTAGCAATGCTTATGACCAAACTTTTGAGGAAGGAATTTATGTCGATATCACGACTGGTGAGCCCCTCTTCTTTGCCAAGGATAAGTTTGCCTCAGGCTGTGGTTGGCCAAGCTTTAGCCGTCCTATTTCCAAGGAACTCATTCATTACTACCAGGACTTGAGTCATGGTATGGAGCGTATCGAAGTTCGTTCACGTTCAGGAAATGCTCACTTGGGACATGTCTTTACAGACGGACCTCAGGAACTAGGTGGTCTCCGTTACTGTATCAATTCTGCATCCTTACGATTTATCGCTAAGGATGAAATGGAGGAAGCCGGCTACGGCTACCTGCTTCCATATTTGAATAAGTAAAAAGATGGTGGTTTTTCCACCTTCTTCATTTTGAAAATAGAAGGGACACATGAAACAATTACTTTCTTACTTAAAACCCTACCTCAAGGAGTCATTTCTAGCGCCCTTGTTTAAGCTGCTAGAAGCCATTTTTGAACTCTTGGTTCCCATGGTGATAGCTGGGATTGTCGACCAATCTCTCCCCAAAAAAGATCAGGGTCACCTCTGGATGCAAATGGGTTTCCTCTTTGTTTTTGCGGTTATCGGCGTTTTGGTTGCCTTAGTTGCTCAGTTTTACTCAGCCAAGGCAGCAGTAGGATTTGCCAAGGAGTTGACCAATGACCTCTATCGTCATATTCTTTCCTTGCCCAAGGATAGTAGAGACCGTTTAACGACCTCGAGTTTGGTGACGCGTTTGACTTCAGATACCTATCAGATTCAGACAGGGATCAATCAATTTTTACGCCTATTTTTAAGGGCTCCTATTATTGTTTTTGGTGCCATTTTTATGGCTTATCGTCTCTCGCCTGAATTGACCTTCTGGTTTCTGGTCATGGTTGCCATTTTGACCCTTGTCATTGTTGTTCTGTCACGTTTGGTCAATCCTCTTTACAGTAGCTTGAGAAAGAAAACAGACCAGCTGGTTCAGGAAACACGCCAACAGATACAAGGGATGCGTGTGATTCGTGCCTTTGGCCAAGAAAAACGAGAAATCGAGAAATTCCAAGTACTTAATCAAGTTTATACAGCTATCCAAATGAAAACAGGACACTGGTCCAGTCTCTTGACCCCCTTGACCTATTTGATCGTCAATGGAACTTTGCTGGTGATTATCTGGAATGGTTATATTTCTATCCAGGGAGGCTGGCTCAGTCAGGGTGCCTTGATTGCCTTAATCAACTATCTCCTGCAAATCTTGGTAGAGTTGATAAAACTAGCCATGCTCATTAATTCACTCAACCAGTCTTATATATCAGCTAAGCGTATTGAGGAAGTCTTCGCTGAAAAACTTGAAGATATTCATTCTGAGATTCAAGCAGGAAAAGTGCCTGGGCGTCAAGTATTACAAGTCAGTCACTTGAGCTTTACCTACCCAGACGCAGCTCAACCATCCTTGCGAAATCTTTCTTTTGATATGGAACGGGGGGAGATTCTTGGGATAATAGGTGGGACTGGTTCTGGTAAGTCGACCTTGGTACAGGTCCTACTTGGTCTTTATCCGGCAGATAAGGGAAGTATTTCCCTTTATCGAGATGGACGTGGCCCTCGTAATATTTCTGAATGGCGTTCTTGGATGGCCTATGTTCCTCAAAAAGTTGAACTCTTTAAGGGAAGCATTCGTTCTAACTTGACTTTGGGTATGGAAGAAACAGTATCTGACCAAGAACTCTGGCAGGCTTTAGAAATTGCCCAGGCCAAGGATTTTGTCAGTGACAAGGAAGGTCAGCTGGACGCAGAGGTTCAAGCAGGTGGTCGTAATTTTTCAGGTGGGCAAAAGCAACGTTTATCGATTGCCCGGGCAGTCTTGCGTCGAGCACCATTCCTCATCTTGGATGATGCGACCTCGGCTCTTGATACCATTACTGAGTCCAATCTTCTGAAGGCTGTTCAAGATAACCTACCTGACACTAGCTTGATTTTGATTTCCCAACGAACTTCTACTTTGAAGATTGCAGATCAGATTCTTCTTTTGGAAAGAGGAGAACAATTAGCACTTGGAAATCATGAGGAATTGATGGAGACTAGCCAAGTCTATCGTGAAATCAATGCGTCTCAACATGGAAAGGAGGAATAGAATGAAAGGCAAACATGCAAGTCAAACCCTTAAACGATTAGCAAAAGATTTAGCTGGCCATCCCGTCCTTCTTTTCCTGGCTTTCTTGGGTACCATTGCTCAGGTAGCCCTATCAATCTATCTACCAATCTTGATTGGACAGGTGATTGACCAAGTTCTAGTCGATGGTTCATCTCAGCTATTTTGGCAGATTTTTCTCCAGATGATTATAGTGGTCATCGGAAATACACTGGTACAATGGGCCAATCCTCTCCTCTATAATCGGCTGATTTTCTCCTATACCAGAGATTTGCGCGAAAAAATCATTGAAAAGCTCCATCGTCTTCCGATTGCCCTAGTAGATAGACAGGGGAGTGGAGAGATGGTTAGCCGTGTAACGACAGATATCGAGCAGTTGGCAGCGGGACTGAACATGATTTTCAACCAATTTTTCATCGGAGTTTTGATGATTTTGGTCTGCATCCTTGCTATGCTCCAAATCCATCTATTGATGACTCTTTTGGTTCTGCTCTTAACACCTCTATCTATGATCATTTCACGCTTTATCGCTAAGAAATCCTACCATCTCTTTCAAAAGCAGACAGAGACTAGGGGGATTCAGACTCAGTTGATAGAAGAATCGCTCACCCAACAGAACATTATCCAGTCCTTCAATGCTCAGGAAGAATTTATCGAGAGACTTCATGAGGTAAATGATACTTATGCAGAATATTCTCAGTCGGCTATCTTTTATTCATCGACAGTCAATCCTTCTACCCGTTTTGTCAATGCCCTCATTTATGCTCTACTTGCTGGTGTTGGAGCCTTGCGCATCATGGCGGGTTCTACTTTGACGGTTGGTCGATTGGTAACCTTTTTAAACTATGTGCAGCAGTACACCAAGCCTTTTAATGATATCTCATCAGTCTTAGCAGAGTTGCAAAGCGCCTTAGCTTGTGCAGAACGTGTTTATGCTGTTCTAAAAAGTCCAGAGGTTACAGAAACTGGTCTTAAAGAATTGAACAGCGACGAAGTCAAGGGAACTATTTCCTTTAAACATGTTTCTTTTGGTTACAATCCTGAAAAAATCTTGATTAAGGATCTGTCTATTGATATCCCAGCGGGTAGTAAGGTTGCTATCGTTGGACCAACGGGTGCTGGGAAGTCTACCCTTATCAATCTCCTCATGCGTTTTTACCCGATTAACTCAGGAGATATTTTGCTAGATGGTCGCTCCATTTATGACTATACCCGAGCTTCTCTTCGACAGCAGTTTGGGATGGTGCTCCAAGAAACTTGGCTCAAGCAGGGAACCATTCATGACAATATTGCCTTTGGATATCCTGAAGCAAGTCGAGAGCAGGTTATTGCAGCAGCTAAGGCAGCCAACGCAGATTTCTTTATCCAACAGTTGCCCAAGGGCTACGATACTAAGCTTGAAAATGCAGGTGAATCCTTGTCTGTCGGTCAGGCTCAACTCTTAACCATTGCCCGTGTCTTTCTAGCCATTCCTAAGATTCTTATCTTAGATGAAGCAACTTCATCCATCGATACTCGGACCGAGGTATTGGTTCAGGATGCCTTTGCCAAACTCATGAAGGGACGAACAAGCTTTATCATTGCTCACCGTTTGTCGACCATTCAGGATGCTGATTTGATTCTGGTCTTGGTTGATGGAGATATTGTCGAACATGGTAGCCATCAGGAACTCATGGCGAGAAAAGGTAAATACCATCAAATGCAAAAAGCAGCAGCTTTTAGTCCAGAATAGACTTTTAATCGTTTATAAAGCAAATAAGCAAATACAGAATAAAAGTTGCCTTCGGGTGACTTTTTTGTTACAATAGCTAGAAAAATTATCTAGTATGAAAGCTAATACTCAATGAAAATCAAAGAGCAAACTAGGAAAAGCCGCAGGCTGCTCAAAACACTGTTTTGAGGTTGTGGATAAAACTGACGAAGTCAGTAACATATATACGGCAAGGCGACGTTGACGCGGTTTGAAGAGATTTTCGAAGAGTATAATTTAGAAAAGGAGCCTATTGATGAAAGTCTTTCAGCATGTAAATATCGTGACTTGTGACCAAGATTTTCATGTCTACCTGGATGGTATCTTAGCTCTTGAAAATTCTCAAATCGTCTATGTCGGTCAGGAAAATCAAGAAATTCTCAAGCAAGCAGATCAAATCATAGACTATCAGGGTGCTTGGATTATGCCTGGTTTGGTTAACTGCCATACCCACTCTGCCATGACAGGCTTGAGGGGGATTCGTGATGATAGCAATCTCCACGAATGGCTAGAAGACTATATCTGGCCAGCAGAAGCAGAATTTACACCAGAGATGACTACAAAAGCCGTCAAAGAGGCGCTAACAGAGATGCTCCAGTCAGGAACGACAACTTTCGATGATATGTACAATCCGAATGGAGTAGAGATAGAGAAGATTTATGAAGCAGTCAAGGCATCCAAGATGCGTTGCTATTTTTCTCCAACTCTCTTTTCTTCAGACATGGAGACCACAGATGAGACTATAGCAAAAACTCGTGCTGTCATCGGGACAATCAAAGGCTATCAGGATCCCAATTTCAAGGTTATGGTGGCTCCTCATTCGCCCTACAGTTGTAGTCGAGAATTGTTAGAGGCTAGTTTGAACCTAGCAAAAGAAGAAGATATTCCACTTCATATTCATGTGGCAGAAACAAAAGAAGAGTCAGGGATTATCCTGAAACGTTATGGCAAACGTCCAATAGCCTTTCTAGATGAACTTGGCTATTTAGATCATCAGGCTGTATTTGCCCACGGTGTGGAGTTAAATGAAGCAGAAATTACCCGCTTGGCAGATTCGCAAGTCGCTATCGCCCACAATCCTATCAGCAATCTCAAACTAGCTTCGGGAATTGCATCAATCATTCAATTACAAAAAGCAGGTGTTCCAGTTGGTATCGCGACGGACTCAGTTGCTTCTAACAATAATCTCGATATGTTTGAGGAAGGACGCACGGCGGCCCTTTTACAGAAAATGAAGAGCGGTGATGCCAGTCAATTTCCTATTGAAACTGCTCTCAAGGCACTGACGATTGAAGGAGCTAAGGTACTAGGAATGGAAGATGAGATTGGTAGCCTAGAAGTCGGCAAGCAAGCAGATTTTCTCGTTATCCAACCGCAAGGAAAAATCCATCTCCAACCTCAAGAAAACATGCTGTCTCACCTAGTATATGCTGTCAAATCCAGTGATGTTGATGACGTCTACATTGCAGGTGAGCAAGTCGTGAGAGCTGGGAAGGTACTAACAGTAGATTTGTAAGTGATACTCTTTCTAAATTTTTTAAAGCTAGGTCGGTGTTGTCTTGACTTCGTATGCTCTAACAAGTTTATTGAGTGAGTATTTATTGTGTGGACCGTATAGAAAAAAGAAGACTCTGTAAGGTCTTCTTTTTGTTGCATAATATTTAATCTGAACACTTTTGAGAGGGATACAGACCTTTATCCTCTTTTAATCCTTGCACGAACTAGGTCAAGTGCATAATGAAGTGTTTTATCTTTGATAATAAAGAGTGTGATAGCGTAATAGATGCCGCAAGCAACAATTGTGCATAGAACCATGCTAATCATCTTCATCGTAACTTCATAGCTATAAACTTGGAAGAGGATTTTAAAAACATAATAAATTGGGATGAAACCGAGTGACACGATTGTGTAGCGAGCCAAGGTTGTAAAAATCTCTCTCAAATCCAATAGTTTATGCTTCTGAATAAAGCGAATTTCTAGCAGAACTACAATTGATTCAGCTATAATGGTTGTCCCAATGTAGTATGCTGGAGTATAGATATTGTTAAAAAGGAGTAGAGAGTTTAGAATGACATTGACACCGCCACCGATAAAGTAGAAGGCGGTCAAACGATTTTCATGGTCATTAATAAAGATAATCTGTTTTCCAAGGATTAATTCGATAGCCCAGATAATGGTACGAAAGGCAAAGACACTCGTTACGATTCCTGCTTCTAGATACTTCTCAGAAGAGTAGATAACTGTAGCATAGGTTCCTAAAACCATAATACCAATACTGGTAGGGACCATGAGGAAGTAAAACAGTGATGCACCCTGATTGACCAAATTTTTATAAGAAGTAAAATCTTTTTTTCCTAGATAATAACCAAGTCGTGGGATACTGACGTTGATAGCGCCACTAAGAACACTAGCAATCAGCATAACGATACTGGAGGCGATGGTGTAGTAAGAGATGAAATTCTCATCAGGTCCTTTAGTGATGAACATACGATCCAGCAAGGTATAGAGCATATTAGCATTTGCCAGAAGGAGCATGGTTAAGAGTGGTTTAGATGACTTGAGAAGTTCGATGAACTCAATCTTAACAAAGGAGACCTCTCGTTTAATCCAGAGGAAGCTGAGTAGATAGTTGATGATAGTTGTCGCACTCATGATGCAAGCATAAGGAACGATGTCATCAGGTGTCTTGACGAAGGCAAAGATAGCCACCAACATTCCAATCCGAATAATCAGTGTTTTATAAAGGATAAAGGAATAATTCTCGTAGGCTTCATTCATCCACTCGATATTCAGAAATTGGAAGAGAGCTTGGATGCCAAGGATGTAGTAAAGGATTTTTAGATTGACAATACTGGTATCAAAGTGAATAAAGAGGAAATAGATAGCTGTTGTCAGAATTGAAGTAATCAGGGAAATATAGAATAACTTAGAAAAGACATAATTGATCTTATTCTTATCATCCTTAACCTTACTGATAGCTCGAATCCCATAATTGTAAATCCCAAAGGCAGCAAGTGGAATGACAAAGCTTGCCCAGGTGTTGGCAGTGTTGAAGTAACCGTAATTGGATTTACTAAGAATCCGTGTTAGATAGGGATTAGTAATCAAAGGAAAAACGATATTTAAGATATTGACCAGCAAGCTAGCCAAAGCATTTACTTTAATATTTTTCATGAAATTTTCTTTCTTATATTCTAAAATAGATACTAGTATTATATCACATTCCAACGCCATTCTTTTGATAAAATCTGTGAAATCTTGTATAATAGATAGAACTGAAAGTATGAGGTTACGAACTATGAAAATGAAACAAATCAGTGATACGACATTAAAGATCACCATGTCTTTAGAGGATTTGATGGATCGAGGGATGGAAATCGCAGACTTTCTCGTTCCACAAGAGAAAACAGAAGAATTTTTCTATGCAATCTTGGATGAGCTAGAGATGCCAGATAGCTTCTTGGATACAGGTATGCTCAGCTTCCGAGTAACACCTAAGCCAGACAAGGTTGATGTTTTTGTGACAAAATCTAAGATCGACCAGAATTTAGATTTTGACGATTTGGCAGATCTTCCTGATATGGATGAGTTGGCTAAAATGTCTCCAGATGAGTTTTTAAAAACCTTGGAGAAAACCATGGCAGAAAAAACTAAAGATGATATTGAAGCTATCCAATCTTTAGAGCAGGTTGAGAAAGAGGAAGAAGCAGCGCTTAATGAAGCTCTCGAAGTAGAAGAAGGAAAAAGAGAACCGTATATCTACTACATCTTACGTTTTGACGATTTATCTAGTTTGGTTTCTTTTGCCAAAACGATTGACTACCAAACGGAAACTTCAGAACTCTACAAGATGAATGATCAGTACTTTCTGACAGTCTTAGTTGATGTAGAAGATCAACCTAGCCTTTATCCAGCTTGGTTGTTGGCACGTATGCGTGAATTTGCGGATGATAGTGATATCAGTCGTTCTGTCCTCCAAGAATATGGGCAACTACTCATCAATCATGATGCTGTCCAAGGACTCCAAAAAGTTTAATCTAGAAAAAGAGGTCGGGACAAAATGTACTGACCCCAAAAAGTTAGAC
>NZ_KV795031.1:0-500 GCF_001808865.1 Streptococcus sp. HMSC061D10
CGTTGATACAGAAGGTAAGACAATCAAGGAAGATGTTACTGACGAAAAAGCTCAACCAGTAGACAAAGATTACGACACAGTTGTAGACAACCGTCCACAAGAGATTGAAAAAGACGGTAAGACTTATGAATTGGTCCCAGCTGGTAACTACACAGTAGGTGAAGTAGATGATCAAGGTCACTTGAAGTCAACAGACCCAACAACTGGTAAGGTTATCGAAGGTGATAAGAATGTAACCTATGTATACAAACTTAAGGAAATACCAGCTGAGCCTAAGGGTAACGTTTATGTCCACTACGTTGATACAGAAGGTAAGACAATCAAGTCAGATGTAACCGACGAAGATGCTCAACCAGTAGACAAAGACTACAACACAGTTGTAGACAACCGTCCACAAGAGATTGAATTCGAAGGTAAGACTTATGAATTGGTCCCAGCAGGAAACTACACAGTAGGTGAAGTAGATGACGAAGGTCACTTGAAGTCAACAGACCCAACAA
>NZ_KV795031.1:600-2080 GCF_001808865.1 Streptococcus sp. HMSC061D10
AGAAGTGAATGGTAATGTCTATGTACACTATAAAGATACAGAAGGCAATGAGCTTAAAGCTTCTGTAACGGATATGGATAAAGAACCAGTTGATTCAGCTTACGATACAGTTACAGACAACCGTCCAAAAGAAATCGAAAAAGACGGTAAGACTTATGTATTGGTACCAGCTGGCACTTACAAAGTTGGTGAAGTAGATGATCAAGGCCACCTTACATCATCAGATGCCACAACTGGTAAAGTAGCTGAACAAGATAAGAACGTTACTTACATCTACAAGCTTAAAGAAGAGCCAACTCCAGATAAGCCTGTAGAACCAACTCCAGACAAACCAGTGAACCCGACACCAGGTAAACCAGTGGATCCAACTCCAGACAAGCCTGTAGAGCCAATTCCAGACAAACCAGTGAACCCGACACCAGGTAAACCAGTGAATCCGACACCAGGTAAACCAGTGGATTCAACACCAGGTAAACCGGTGAACCCGACACCAGGTAAACCAGTGGATCCAACACCAGGTAAACCGGTGAACCCAACACCAGGTAAACCAGTTTCGGAACAACCAGCTAATCCAACATCGGCTAAGGAACAACTTCCAAATACTGGTGAAACTACATCTGCAGGATCAACTGTACTCGGAGTAGTTGCAGGACTTGTAGGATTGGCAGCACTTGGACGTCGTAAGAAGGAAGACGAAAAATAGTCATCTTTCTTAGGAGAGTAATGTTACTTTGTTTAAAATAACGACTCATATTGACGATCAAATCTGGCTTTAACTAATAGAAAAGAGTGGCTATCCCCACTTTAGGGATAACATTTAGAAAATCTTTTCAACATAAAACGCATAATATCAAGGTTTTTGAATATCTGATATTATGCGTTTTTCTGATTTTAAAGATCTTTACCCAGCTTCTTTTTATGCATTACCAAAACAAAAAGTCTTTCTACGAGCTAAAGCTCCTCATAAATCACAACAAAAGGAAGAACCTAAAGAAAGTTTTTAGTAGAGTGGGAGTTCTCTTTTGATCAAACTAGAGTTGATGTTTTGAAAGTTTTATTTTCGATAGGTGAGTCGAATACTAGAATTTTTGGCATTGAAAATTTTGGGAATGGCGTTTCTTTAGATGAAGTAAGGTGATAGGTTTGACTTGCTCAAGGTTAAGGGGGATTGAATTTTTGAAAAACTCTCTAATCATCTTTTAAGAATATACTCATAAGGGAGAAGTATAATGAGGTTTACCTCAGCCTATATGTATTATAACTTTCGAACATAGGTGATATGGCACTGCTGGGCTGTTTTATCTATCATTACAAATCTCTATAGTCCCTACAGTTTTTAAACCAACTAACTATAGAAACTTTAGAGACTTTTTATAGAAGATAGTAGGTTTAGGGTTCTATGTTCACATATCAGTGATGATAAGTCATCAGTTATAGGACTTGAGCAAACTAATACTCAATGAAAATTAAAGAGCAAACT
>NZ_KV795031.1:2180-15034 GCF_001808865.1 Streptococcus sp. HMSC061D10
GTTTGAAGAGATTTTTGAAGAGTATAAAAACCAGCGACTTTAATCGCTGGTTACTCATATGATTATTCACTTGAAAGGGATGAAGACTTATCTAGACCTTCTATGTCTACGATAGCCGTTTAGTTTTTTATTTTCCCAATAACTGTTAAAGATTTTTTCTTTACTCTCACGATCAATTTCTAAGAAATAAGCATAGAGTAGATCGATTAAAATCAACATAGGAAGTTGGGCAGAAATGCGTTGGATATAGGAAGCCTGACTCTGGCTTGCTACCAATACAGTTTCTGTGAAGGCCTGAGTTTCCTTGCTAGGTGTACTCGTAAAAAGAACAGTTTTAGCCCCCATATCTTGAGCGTCTAGTAGACTGTCAATGATGGATGGAGTTGTCCCAGAAAGGGAGAAACCAAAGACCAAACATTTTTCATCGATGATACTGGTCGTCCAGGCGAATCCATCTGGATCTGTTAAAGCCTCACAAACGACACCTAGTCTCATAAAACGCAATTTCATCTCACGGGCAACGAGGCCAGAACTGCCTGTTCCGAAAAAATAGACGCGTTCTGATTGATCAATCATATGAGCGATGCGCTCTAGTTGGTCATCATCAATCAACTCTTGAGACATCTCTCGGATATTTGTATAACTTCTCAAGACTCTTTGAGTCAAGGGGTTCATATCCTGCTGTGGGACTGAAAGGTTGTCAATTTGTTGTAGGTATTTGAATATGAACTCTCGATAACCCGTAAAGCCACATTTTTTGGCAAAACGAGTGAGAGCGGCCTGAGAAATATGAAGTTTTTGAGTGACCTGTTGAGAAGACAAGTCATCATGAATGGTATCTGCCTGCAAAAAATAGCGGGCAATCTCTTGCTCTAAATCGGTCATTTCTTCAAAGTGAAGATCAATAATCGTAGAGATGTCTTGCTTGTTCATGGGACTCCCTTGTAGTTATTTGTTAAAATTTTTATCAATGAAATCTATAAAATAGCGCTTACTTTAATTATACCACAGTTGCTTTGTTTTTTGGATAAAAAGGAAAAGTCTTTTCTTTTTCCATAATTTTCTCTTTAAATTATGGTACAATGAAGAGTAAGATTTTGATTAGAAATGAGACTGTTTTGTATGAGAAAATTTAATAGCCATTCGATACCAACTCGGCTTAATTTGTTGTTTGCAATCGTTATTTTGCTTTTCATGACTATCATTGGTCGCTTGCTCTATATGCAAGTTTTGAACAAGGATTTTTATGAAACTAAGCTAGCATCTGCTAGCCAAACTAGGGTAACAACGGGCTCTGCTCGAGGAGAAATCTATGACGCGGCTGGAAAACCCTTGGTAGAAAATACCGTCAAACAAGTAGTGGCTTTCACACGAAGCAATAAGATGACAGCTACTGATTTAAGGGATATTTCCACTAAACTCTTAACGTATGTAACAGTTGCCTCACCAGATTTGACGCAACGTCAAATGGCTGACTATTATCTAGCGGACCCAGCTGTCTATAAAAAAACGGTAGAGGCTCTTCCTAAGGATAAACGTTTTGATTCTGATGGCAATCAGCTGTCCGAAGCTCAACTTTATAACAATGCTGCTGAGAGTATCACTTCTGATCAACTGAACTATTCAGAGGATGAAAAGAAGGTTATCTACCTTTTTAACCAGCTCAATGCAGTTGGTAATTTTGCGACTGGGAATATTCAAACCGATCCTTTGAGCGATACACAGGTAGCTGTGATTGCTTCTGCGTCTAAGGAATTGCCAGGTATTTCTATCTCTACCTCATGGGATCGAAAGATCTTAGAGACGTCTCTTTCATCTATTGTCGGAACTGTTTCTAGTGAAAAATCCGGTCTTCCAGCAGAAGAAGTAGACACTTATTTGAAAAAAGGCTATTCGCTCAATGACCGAGTCGGGACTTCCTATCTTGAAAAGCAATACGAAGAGGTCTTGCAAGGGAAACGGACCGTCAAGGAAATCCATTTGGATAAGCACGGAGACATGGAGAGCGTAGAAAATATCGAAGAAGGTAGCAAGGGGAAAAACATCAAATTAACCATTGATTTGTCCTTCCAAGATAGCGTAGACAGCCTTTTGAAGAGTTATTTTAATTCTGAACTTACAAATGGTGGTGCTAAATACTCAGAAGGTGTTTATGCAGTAGCCCTTAATCCTAAGACAGGTGCTGTATTGGCAATGTCAGGAATTAAACACAATCTAGAAACAGGAGACTTGACACCAGACTCACTAGGAACAGTGACCAATGTTTTTGTACCAGGGTCTGTCGTTAAGGCGGCAACCATCAGTTCTGGTTGGGAAAATGGAGTCTTGTCAGGCAACCAAACCTTGACAGACCAACCAATCGTCTTCCAAGGTTCTGCCCCTATCAATTCCTGGTATACCCCTTATTACGGTTCCTTTCCGGTTACAGCCGTTGAGGCTCTAGAATATTCATCTAATGCCTACATGGTTCAAACTGCGCTAGGAATGATGGGTCAGACCTATCAACCAAATATGACAGTCAAAACCAACCAACTTGAGTCTGCCATGGGAAAACTACGCGCGACTTTTAGTGAGTATGGTTTGGGTGCTTCTACAGGTATTGACTTGCCCGAGGAATCAACAGGATTTATCCCCCAAAAATTTGACTTGGCTAATTATTTAACTAATGCTTTTGGCCAGTTTGATAACTACACACCGATGCAATTAGCCCAGTACGTTGCAACTATTGCTAACAATGGTGTTCGTCTAGCTCCACATATTGTCGAGGGAATATACGACAACAATGATAAGGGTGGCCTTGGGGAATTAATCCAAGCAATAAATACCAAGGAAATCAACAAGGTCAATATTTCTGAATCAGATATGGCAATCTTGCACCAAGGATTTTACCAAGTATCGCATGGAACTAGTCCCCTAACGACAGGACGGGCGTTTTCAGATGGTGCCACTGTTTCTATCAGTGGTAAAACCGGTACAGCTGAAAGCTATGTAGCTGGTGGTCAAAAAGAAGCTAATAATACCAATGCCGTGGCCTATGCTCCAACAGAAAATCCTCAAATTGCAGTTGCAGTAGTCTTTCCTCATAATACCAATTTAACCAAAAATGTTGGGCCAGCAATTGCTCGCGACATTATCAATCTATACAACCAACACCATCCAATGAATTAGAAAGGAAGCCATGCTTTATCCAACACCTATTGCTAAGTTGATTGACAGTTAT
Organism: Streptococcus sp. HMSC061D10; assembly: GCF_001808865.1. Lineage (NCBI taxonomy): Bacteria > Bacillati > Bacillota > Bacilli > Lactobacillales > Streptococcaceae > Streptococcus > Streptococcus sp. HMSC061D10. The sequence continues at coordinate 5,401 of NZ_KV795031.1, forward strand.
TCTAAACTTCCGGGTATTGGGATCAAGACAGCAACCCGTCTAGCCTTTTATACTATTGGAATGCCGGATGATGACGTCAACGAATTTGCTAAAAATCTCCTTTCAGCTAAGCGAGAATTGACCTATTGTTCGATTTGCGGACGTTTAACGGATGATGATCCATGTTCTATCTGTACGGATCCTAGTCGTGACCAGACAACTATCCTAGTATTAGAGGATAGCCGAGATGTAGCGGCTATGGAAAATATCCAAGAATACCATGGACTATACCATGTCTTGCACGGCCTCATTTCACCAATGAATGGCATTAGCCCTGACGATATCAATCTTAAAAGTCTCATGACTCGTCTCATGGATAGCGAGGTTTCAGAGGTCATCGTAGCCACCAATGCAACTGCTGATGGTGAAGCGACCTCCATGTATCTCTCTCGTTTGCTTAAGCCTGCAGGGATTAAGGTTACTCGTCTAGCACGAGGTCTAGCAGTGGGAGCTGATATCGAGTATGCGGACGAAGTAACACTCCTAAGGGCCATTGAAAATCGTACAGAGCTTTAGTCTATGAGGTTAAATCGCTAAATACTTAGCTAGCAGGTATAAAATATTTAAGAACATAGAGACTGGACCATTTTTCTTCCAATCTCTTTTCTTGTTTTGTGCTATTCAAGTTTAAAAAAATAGACAAATGTGATATACTAAAAGGCGAGTATTCTAGTAGAAATAGGACAATCATATGAAACAAACAATTATTCTATTATATGGTGGACGCAGTGCAGAACGTGAAGTGTCTGTCTTGTCAGCTGAGAGTGTCATGCGTGCGGTTAACTATGATCGCTTCATGGTAAAAACTTTCTTCATTAGCCAGTCTGGAGACTTTATCAAAACACAAGAATTTACCCAAACTCCAAGTCAGGATGATCGTCTCATGACTAACGATAGCATTGACTGGAACAAGAAAATTACTCCAAGTGCTATCTACGAAGAAGGAGCAGTAGTCTTTCCAGTTCTTCATGGACCTATGGGAGAAGATGGTTCCGTTCAAGGTTTCTTAGAAGTCTTGAAAATGCCTTATGTTGGTTGTAACATCCTATCTTCAAGCCTTGCTATGGATAAGATTACAACCAAGCGTGTATTAGAGTCTGCTGGGATTGCCCAAGTTCCTTACGTAGCGATTGTTGAAGGGGATGACTTGGCTTCTAAGATTGCAGAAGTTGAGGAAAAATTAAGTTACCCAGTCTTTACCAAACCATCCAATATGGGTTCTAGTGTTGGTATTTCTAAGTCTGAAAATAAAGAGGAACTTCGCCAAGCTTTAGAGCTTGCCTTCAAGTACGATAGTCGTGTATTGGTGGAGCAGGGTGTAAATGCACGTGAAATCGAGGTTGGTCTCTTGGGGAACTATGATGTCAAGAGCACTCTTCCTGGTGAAGTTGTCAAAGACGTAGCCTTCTATGACTATGATGCCAAGTATATCGATAACAAGATCACCATGGATATCCCAGCCAAGATTAGTGATGAAGTGGTAGCTCTTATGCGTAAAAATGCCGAAACTGCCTTCCGTGCTATCGGTGGACTTGGATTGTCGCGTTGTGACTTCTTCTATACAGATAAGGGAGAAGTTTTCCTAAATGAGTTAAATACCATGCCAGGCTTCACTCAATGGTCTATGTATCCCTTGCTTTGGGACAATATGGGAATTTCTTATCCAGAATTAATCGAACGTTTGGTTGACCTTGCTAAGGAAAGTTTTGACAAGCGTGAAGCGCACCTATTGTAAAGACAGACATAAGGGCGAGGAAGGACTCCTTGCCCCTTTTTAAAGGAGTAAACATGAAACTTACGATTCACGAAGTTGCGCGTGTTGTTGATGCAAAAAATGATGTGACAAGCTATGCGGATAACCCGTTAGTCAAGGCAGAGTTTGATAGTCGCTTGATTGGAGCTGGGGACTTATTTGTTCCGCTCAAGGGAGCGCGTGACGGTCATGATTTTATCGAGACGGCTTTTGAAAATGGTGCTGCTGTAACCCTGTCAGAGAAGGAAGTGGCAAATCATCCATACATTTTAGTAGATGATGTTTTGACAGCCTTTCAAGCTCTCGCAGCCTACTATCTTCAAAAAACAGGTGTCGATGTCTTTGCCGTTACAGGTTCGAACGGTAAGACAACGACTAAGGATATGTTGGCTCATTTGCTTTCTACAAGCTACAAAACCTACAAAACGCAAGGAAATTACAATAACGAGATTGGGCTGCCTTATACAGTTCTTCATATGCCAGATGCTACTGAAAAGTTGGTTTTGGAGATGGGTCAGGATCACTTGGGAGATATCCATCTTTTGTCTGAATTGGCTCATCCAAAGACAGCTATTGTGACCTTGGTTGGAGAAGCTCATTTGGCCTTCTTTAAGGACCGTTCAGAGATTGCCAAAGGGAAATTGCAAATCGCTGATGGTATGGAGAAAGGGGGCTTGCTTTTGGCGCCAGCTGATCCCATTGTAGAGGATTATCTACCTACTGAGCAAAAAGTGGTTCGCTTTGGTCCAGATGCAGAACTCGAAATTACAGACTTAACTGAGCGTAAGGATAGCTTAACCTTCAAGGCTAATTTCTTGGAGCAGGCTCTTGACTTGCCAGTAACAGGTAAGTACAATGCGACTAATGCTATGATTGCTTCTTATGTTGCCCTGCAAGAAGGAGTGACTGAGGAGCAGATTGGTCAAGCCTTCCAGGATCTAGAATTGACCCGCAATCGTACCGAGTGGAAAAAAGCTGCCAATGGAGCAGATATCCTATCAGATGTTTACAATGCTAATCCAACAGCTATGAAGTTGATTTTAGAAACTTTCTCTGCTATTCCAGCTAATGAAGGTGGTAAGAAAATCGCAGTTCTGGCGGACATGAAAGAACTTGGAGACCAGTCTGTTCAACTCCATAATCAAATGATTTTGAGCATTACACCCGATGTCCTTGATACCGTTATTTTCTATGGCGAAGACATCGCTGACTTGGCTCAACTAGCCAGTCAAATGTTCCCAATCGGCCATGTTTATTACTTCAAGAAAACTGCTGAAGAAGACCAGTTTGAAGCTATGGTCAAGCAGGTCAAGGAAAGTCTTGGAGCACATGACCAAATCTTGCTTAAAGGTTCCAACTCTATGAATCTAGCCAAGTTAGTAGAAAATTTGCAAGAAGAAGACTAATGTTCTTCGATAAGAAAAATTTTTCAAGAGTAAATTTGTCTTGAAGGATTAGCTTCTTTGGAACACAAAAATATAAGAAATAAATGTAAGCTAGGCTCTATAAAAATCAGTAAGAGATTGGCTTATATGAAAATGAGGAAAGTTACATGAATTTTTGGGATGCTTTATTTAGTACGCAACCGACGGAGCCACCCCAATTTGACCTTCTTTGGTATGGAAGTCTATTTACCTTATTAGCATTGACTGTATTTCTTGCCTACCGTTATGGTGAGAAAAAAGTCTGTCAACGATTTTTCCAGATTTTACAGGCGGTACAGCTAATCCTGCTCTACGGATGGTATTTGGTTAATCAGATGCCTTTAACAGAAAGTCTACCCTTTTATCATTGCCGTTTGGCTATGTTTGTAGTGCTTTTGACCCCGGGTGTCTCTAGAGTCAAGCAGTATTTTGCTGTATTGGGAACCTTTGGAACTTTGGCAGCTTTTATTTATCCAGTGCCAGATCCCTATCCCTTCCCCCACATTGCCATCCTGTCCTTTGTTTTCGGACACTTAGCTCTCTTTGGAAATTCCTTGATTTATATCTTGAAGGACTACGATGCTAGTTTACTGGATTTCAAACGAATCCTAATTATCACGTCTTCGCTCAATGCCTTGATTTTCGTGGTTAATTTAGTAATAGGTGGAGATTATGGATTTTTGACAAGACCACCATTGGTTGGAGACCACGGTCGTTTGATCAATTATCTAGTGGTAACGCTATTCTTGACTTGCGCTATTTACTTAGTCTCTAAAATTTTTCAGACAATCCTTCAGGAGCGGGCAGAAAAAAGGTTGAGAATCTGGCAGAAATAAAAAAATATTTTCCCAATCTCTTGACTTTTATCTGAGAATTTTGATACAATAGTAGACGGTATTGTTTACCCCATTTGTAAGGCCCCGGAACCTTTCAAATACCCCGCGGACCGGAACATCCGCCCTGTAAACAAAAACGATATTCATATAGGAGAAATCATGAACAAAACTACATTCATGGCTAAACCAGGCCAAGTAGAACGCAAATGGTACGTTGTTGACGCAACTGATGTACCTCTTGGACGCCTTTCAGCAGTTGTTGCTAGCGTACTTCGCGGAAAAAACAAACCAACATTCACACCACACACTGATACAGGTGACTTCGTAATCGTTATCAATGCTGAAAAAGTTAAATTGACTGGTAAAAAAGCATCTGATAAGATCTACTACACTCACTCAAACCACCCAGGTGGATTGAAATCAATCTCTGCTGGTGAACTTCGTTCTAAAAATGCAGTACGTTTGATCGAGAAATCAGTTAAAGGTATGCTTCCACACAATACTCTTGGCCGCGCTCAAGGTATGAAATTGAAAGTATTCGTTGGAGCTGAGCACACTCACGCTGCACAACAACCAGAAGTTCTTGATATTTCAGGACTTATCTAAGGAAAGGAACAATAAAGTATGTCACAAGCACAATATACAGGTACTGGACGTCGTAAAAACGCTGTTGCACGCGTTCGCCTTGTTCCAGGAACTGGTAAAATCACTGTTAACAAAAAAGATGTTGAAGAGTACATCCCACACGCTGACCTTCGTCTTGTAATCAACCAACCATTCGCAGTTACTTCAACTGTAGGTTCATACGACGTTTTCGTTAACGTTGTAGGTGGTGGATACGCTGGTCAATCAGGAGCTATCCGTCACGGTATCGCTCGTGCCCTTCTTCAAGTAGACCCAGACTTCCGCGATTCATTGAAACGCGCAGGATTTCTTACACGTGACTCACGTAAAGTTGAACGTAAGAAACCAGGTCTTAAGAAAGCTCGTAAAGCTAGCCAGTTCTCAAAACGTTAATCAATACGATTATATCAACGTTTACAGACATTCAAGAATTTTCTCTTGGATGTCTTTTTTTGTTCAAAAAACTAAAGTTCACCCCAAAATTCACCCCAAGTTCACCCTATTGCTTTTTGAGACTTCTAAAGGCTATTTCTCCTGCTGTTTGATTTACTTTTTCAGTAGTATTGACATAAGTCTTCGTTATTTGGATGTCACTATGAGTAAGTGCTTCTGAAATGGCCTCAAGAGAAAAACCTGCTTGTTTAGCAAGATGTTGGAATTTATGAGGTCCTTGATGGATATTATTTTTCTTCATAAGTATGTTATAATGTAGATATGATATGAAAAAATTAAGATATCTCTTTAAATGCTGTAAATGTCACTTTGTGTGAACATGAGTGAATTTGAGTTTAGAGAATGATAGGAGATAGTTTACAATGATAAGTTTAGAGTTGATGTCTGAAGAAAATAGCATAGATATTTATTCTTTTGAAAAAGAAAATAGAGAGTATTTTGAGCGAAGTTTACCTCCTAGACCAGCTCACTATTTTGACTTAGAAGGTTTTAAAGAAATTACAAGGGAATTGTTAAGGGAACAAGAGAATCATGATGTCTATATGCATCTTATTAGAGATGCACAAGGTGTTATGAATCTGCTGACCTGTAAGTGAACTATGATATTGAATTTGTTAATAGGCAATAATAGAAAAAAATATTCTAGATAAGTCATTGATATATTGAGAACTGCTAAAGGAGGGAAATAGATGAGCAAAAAAATTAACTTAGAAGCAGAACGAGCATATAAGACAATTCGTGGCGAAAAAAATAAATTTGGTAGTTACCGTAAGACATTGTTTCATGTACATACTCCAGAATCTCATGATTATAGATTATTTAAAAAATGGAAAGATTTGCCAGAGAATGATTGGAATAATTTAACTATTGATGACTATATTAAAGAGATTAGAAATCAAAAAATATTTCCAAAAGACTTTCTTCAAATAGATAAAGGGGAAAAGGTTTTATATGAAAACTATTTTATGAATGGATTCAGTAGCGAAAAAGAACAAGTTGCCTTTTTAACTATTGCTCAAAGTCTTTACAATGAAAATATATCGGTTGTTGTAGTCTCGGATCATAATACTATATCAGGTATAGAAAAATTAAAGACAGCTATTAAATTAGTATCTGATTTATTTCAGAATAAATGTAAAGAATATATTGAAGTAATAAACGGAGTGGAAATTTCTTGTGCAGATAAGGTGCATGTGCTGGTAGCTTTTCCTAACAGTAAAGCTAGTTTCATTCAAAAATGGCTTAACTTTAATCTAATGAGTATCAAGGAAGGATCTTTTAAGGCGAGTTTGGAAGTATTGGAGAAATTTATCTATAAAGATTGTTTTGCCTACATAGCTCATATGAATAGTTCAGATGTATTTAAAGAGGGGCATTTTTCAAATGCTTACAAGAAAAAACTTTTTTCTAAGGCTTACGCTCGATTCATAGGCGTATCAAATATTGCCAAAATAGATGATATCAATAGCTATCTTACAAAATATTTAAAAAAGAATGTACCATCATTTATTCTTGACAATGATTCACATTGTGTCGAGGAACATTCAATTAATCCGATGTGGATAAAATTTAGTAAAAGAAACTATGAACAGCTCCGAGAAGCTTTATCAGAATATGATGTATCCATTGAACTAATGAATCCAGAAATCAGCAAGGCGAAAGCTATACGTGGAATATATGTACCAACTCTCAGTAACTCGTACCTGCTAAAGAATAATTCAGAATTTGTTATTAAATTTTCGGAATCCCTAAATTGTTTAATTGGAGGAAGAGGAACTGGAAAAAGTACGATTTTAGATTTGATTCAATTTGTATTGTCTCAAAAAGCAGATACGAAACAAAAATTTGAATTTCTCTCTCAACACTCAAGGGTATATATTTTGTATGAGATGTCAAAGAAAGAATATTTGGTTGAGTTAAATTTACCTACTCAGAAGAATGAGGAAGACATATATGACACTTTTGACGTTAAAACAAAAGCTACATCAAGTTATTGGTATTATGAAAGTCGTTTAACGGAGAAAATTAGAGAACAATATTTATCAATATATGAAGTTCAAGAGAGTGGTCAACTTAGTAAAGTTTCCAAACAAAAGAAATTAAGCTTAATAGACCAAATGTTTGATAATAGATATTCAGTAAATCAACTTGTAAATATTGCTAGTGATGACAGAATAAGTGATTATTTGTATGAAGTAATAGCTAAAGATAAAAAGAGTATAAAAAAATATCAAGTTTCTAGTAAAATATCTTCAGCAGGCGAAATTGACCAATTCATTCTGAATGAAGATAAGCGATTAGAAGAACAAAAAAATAAAATATTATCACTAATAAGTCCATTCAATGATAATCAATCAGGGAAGCTACAAATATTGTATAGTCAACAAAAAAAATTTGTATTACCTGAAAATTTTTATTTTTGGTTCTTCCCTGAGGGGAAAAATTTAGATAATTCGTTTCAAGGATATCGTTTAACATGTGGGGAAATCATCGATTATTTTTCAATGATTTTTGATAGAAGTGGTTTTGCGACTTTTGTAGACTTAATGAATAATAGGAACCTCAAGGGTGAATATTCAATAAAAAAATTTGCCCAAAATAGTAGGTTGAATGATGATGTATATCTAAAAGAAGCAGACGATATGTTATTGAATGAAATTTTTGAGCTCTGGAATAAAGTTAATATTAATTTAATTCAGCTATATTTAGAGGATGTTTATAATAATTGTGAAAATTTATATCTTGAATTTAATATCAACTCCAAAGTGACAGATGGAAACAAGAAAATAATTTTTAAGGAGGTAACACGTTTAAGTTTAGGTCAGAAGGTAGTTGCCATGCTTGATTTTATTCTTGCCTATTCAGAATTCACAAATGATAATCGACCATTACTTATAGACCAACCAGAAGATAATCTAGATTCACGATATATATACAATAATTTAGTGCAGATATTACGAGATGTTAAAAACAAACGTCAGATTATTATAGCCACTCACAACGCAACAATAGTAACAAATGCAATGTCTGATTTAGTTATTTTGATGGAATCGGATGGAGAACATGGATGGGTTGAACAAAGTGGATATCCAAGTGACGATAAAATAAAAAAACACATTGTAAACTACCTTGAAGGTGGCAAAGAATCGTTTGAGCATAAGGTGAAAATATATAAACGTGTAATTGATATAAATAAACTGTAAAATGTTTAGTGTATAACTTTCAGAATAAGAGAACGACTCAAAATTAAAAAGCTAGAGTTCCGCAATTGGAAATCTCTAGCTTTTTGTGGTTGAGAACTATTTTGTCCCAGGCTCTTTTTAATATTAAATTTTATAATGAACTACTAAGATATATCTAAATTTAGAGCAATGATCTATTATACTAATTTAGATAGAATAGCTTGTATACTACTCTAAAAATTAAATAAATTAAGTTGTTCATTGGTGCTTTCTTTTATTATGTTTTTACATAAAGTATAATAGTTCTCGTTTAACTCAATACCAATAGAATTCACACCAAAACTATTAGCAACAACACAAGTAGTTCCACTGCCAAGGAAAGGATCTAAGACAGTATCGTTTTTATTTAAATATTCAATAATCATACTAGGGATTTTTGATGGATATGGAGCGGTATGGCCCAAAATATTCTTTCCTTTTACCATTTTGACTACTGGATGTAGTTGTATTATATTCGAGTGAAGTTTTATAGTATTAGAAGTTTTATTTTTGGAAAGGATAAATATATGTTCCCAACAATTAAGTGGTGATTGATAATATGGGCCTAAATTTCCTTGATTAAAATTCCGGTTTCCTTGGATTTCCCCTTTATCCCAAATGATATTTCCATCAATTCTAAAACCAATTTTTTCAAAAATATCCAACATATAAGCTCCAAGAATCATTCTTTTATTTCCCATTGCGGATTGTGCAATAATTCTTTCGTTATCAAAATAGTCGAATATATTAAATAGCATTGAACTTCCATCTTTTAACGTTCTGAAGAGTTCAAGAGCTATATTATATATGTCATATAGGAAGCAATATATATTGGGCCAATTTGAATATTCTTTTGCATTATAATAAGGAGGAGAAGTAACAATTGCGGAAATAGAATCATTTTTTAATACGTGTAATACATCGAGTGCATTACCACAATAAATAGTTGCTTTATCAATTTTACTAGCTTCCTTCAGTGAACCACGGTGATAATTTTGTAACATGTATTTTTTAAACCAATCAGAGTTATGAAATTCGTGGTACAAATCTTCCTTAGAATTACTAGGTTTTAAACATTTTAGATTACGATTAAACTTGTTCAATTATAAATCTCCTCTTAAATATTGAAAAAACCATTGGCAGTGGACATACTTTAAGACTATATATTTCTGAAACTAGTTTCACAATACAAATATTGACATGCAATTATTAATTGGTGGATTTTAAGTTGACATCTACAAAGTTTAATGTTAGAATACATTCAAAAATATATTTGAATGAGGT
>NZ_KV795032.1:0-736 GCF_001808865.1 Streptococcus sp. HMSC061D10
GGTCAGCGGTTCGATCCCGTTAACTCCCATAGGTCCCGTAGTGTAGCGGTTATCACGTCGCCCTGTCACGGCGAAGATCGCGGGTTCGATTCCCGTCGGGACCGTTTAAGATAACGGAAGTTATTTTAGACTCGTTAGCTCAGTTGGTAGAGCAATTGACTTTTAATCAATGGGTCACTGGTTCGAGCCCAGTACGGGTCATCATTGCGGGTTTGGCGGAATTGGCAGACGCACCAGATTTAGGATCTGGCGCTTAACGGCGTGGGGGTTCAAGTCCCTTAACCCGCATAATAGAAATAAGCCGGCTTAGCTCAGTTGGTAGAGCATCTGATTTGTAATCAGAGGGTCGCGTGTTCAAGTCATGTAGCCGGCATTTTTTAATATAACCAAGAGGTCGATGCGAACGTAGTTCAGTGGTAGAACACCACCTTGCCAAGGTGGGGGTCGCGGGTTCGAATCCCGTCGTTCGCTTAGAGAGGCCGGGGTGGCGGAACTGGCAGACGCACAGGACTTAAAATCCTGCGATTGGTAACGATCGTACCGGTTCGATCCCGGTCCTCGGCATATAAAGAGCACCCTTAGCTCAACTGGATAGAGTACCTGACTACGAATCAGGCGGTTAGAGGTTCGACTCCTCTAGGGTGCATTTTTCTATTTAACTCGGGAAGTAGCTCAGCTTGGTAGAGTACTTGGTTTGGGACCAAGGTGTCGCAGGTTCGAATCCTGTCTTCCCGAT
>NZ_KV795033.1:0-21612 GCF_001808865.1 Streptococcus sp. HMSC061D10
CTCCTTCGGGTTCGGGGGTTCGAATCCCTCCCCTTCCATAACCTTAACTACGGGCATAGTTTAAAGGTAGAACTAAGGTCTCCAAAACCTTCAGTGTGGGTTCAATTCCTACTGCCCGTGTTTTAAAATTATGGCGGGTGTGGTGAAGTGGTTAACACACCAGATTGTGGCTCTGGCATGCGTGGGTTCGATCCCCATCACTCGCCTATTTTATATTATTGGGGTATAGCCAAGCGGTAAGGCAAGGGACTTTGACTCCCTCATGCGTTGGTTCGAATCCAGCTACCCCAGTTACTATTTGCCGGCGTGGCGGAATTGGCAGACGCGCTGGACTCAAAATCCAGTGTCCGCAAGGACGTGCCGGTTCGACCCCGGCCGCCGGTATAGTATTAAAGACAAGGTTTTCGGACCTTGTCTTTTTTTCTTTGCTGTGTGTCGAGTTACCAATTTTTTCCATTTTAAAATAAATCATCAAGTTTATTAGCCAATGTTTTCTGTTTGCTAGGGTACAAATGAGAATAAGTATCAATTGTTGTTGTAATAGATGCGTGTCCTAATCTTTCTTTGACAACAAGATAATCTTCTCCTTGATTTATAAGTAATGATGCATGAGAGTGTCTCAAATCATGAATTCTTATTTTCTTTAAATCTTTATCCCTTTCTAGTATTTGCTTAAACTTCTTATCAATCATATTTTTTGTAATTGTTATTGGTGTACTCTGTATTATTTGTAGTTCTTCAGTATTTTTCGTAAATTCCTCAAGTTTTTCTTTTTGTTTTACTTTCCAATCTTTTAGCATTTCTGCTAATTTCTGATTTATTGTTATATTTCTAGTTCCTGATCGTGTTTTTGTTGTATTAATGTAGCTTGTATTATTGACAAAGTATACCGTTTTGGTAACGTAAATCGTATTTGTTAAAAGATTTATATCATTCCAGTTTAATGCGAGTATTTCTCCCATTCTCATCCCAGTAAAGAAGGCAATTACGAAAAACAGGTCATAGCTTATTTCATCATCTCGAATAAGTTCTCTAAATCTCGTGAACTCTTCTATATTCCAAAATTTAATATCAGGCTTCCTAATTGGTAGTTTTCTCAAATTCTCAACAGGATTTTTATCAATGAGAGATTTTCTTATACCAGTATCAAAAATTTTTTTAAGTAGAATTAGAACCTTATTAATTGTATTATAGCTTAAAACTTCATTTTCATTTTGTTTTTTAGGTTTTGTTTTTAGGTATTCACGAAATTCGAATATATGGTCATACGTTAATTTATTTAAATTTGTATTTTTAAAATATGGCTTAATATGACGCTCATAATTGTTTCTTTGTGTACTTGTGTAGCTTACTTTTCTGCCATTTTTCATATCATCTTCTTCAAGTAAGTCGAATAACATATCCGTTGTCACTACAAAGTCAAATTGTTTTTCTTTTAATTCTACAACTCGAATATGTTGTTCTAGTTCTAGGGCTTCCTTTTTAGATTTTAATCCTTTCCGAATGATACGTATTCTTTTTTGTGTGACTGGGTGAAAACCATTAGAAACATCAACGGTCCATTTACCATTTTTAGTTTTACGAATAGTCATTCATTATGCTTCTTTCTGGAGTTCAATTCCTAATAGTTCTTCAGCAACACTGGCTGGGATTGTACCAATCCGTTTGTTATCGTAGATGTTAAAACCACGATTCACTAATAGTAATTTGCCGGTATGGATAATCTTTCTTGCAGTTCCTGGAGCAAATCCAAGTTCGATAAGGTCATCTTTTGTTACAGTTTTAATCATGTTATCTCCTTTTCTAATTAGATTAAGTAAGGGGAGGATTAACTCCCCTTGTTTGATACTTATTTTTGTTTTACATCTACTAAATGGATAGCATCCGCCTTGTAATACATTGTCGAACTAATCATAGTAGCTTGTAAATTGTCAAATGTTACTGGTACTTCATCCATTGCTTGGATATAGTCATTATCAACTAAAGCTTCTGGATTGTCTACTGAGACTTGGGTTGATTTCTTTTTGAATTGTCCATCCTTGATCGTTACATTGTATTTCCAACCAATGATTTTATCGGTATTAAAACGTCTTTCGCTACCATCTCGGTTTTTGATAATTTCTCCGTTTGCATCAGCTCGGACTTCCGTTTCAAATTTTGGAATGACTTCATCCAATTCAAATTTTGTTCCAATGTTATTAAAATTCCAGTCATTTTGTGAAAGCATTTTTGCCATAGTTAATTTCTCCTTTTGATATTTTCTTTGATTGTGGGGATCAAATCCTCTCTTTTAAAGAGTATTGCCCTTTCTATTAATCCACTTGCTAAATCTGGTGGATATTCCATATTGTTGAGTGCGAGATAGTTAGACTTCTCATACTCATGCAGTAAATTATTGTCGTATAGAAATTTATACGCTTTTAGAATAGCCCCTGAACCTTTATAGGTAAACCATTCTAATTTTTGTTCTAGTTCTGTTTTTGGTTTTGAAATAATGATAGAGATAGGTTTTGAGTGACCTAAAAACTTTTCCCAAGATCTCAAAGGTTTTGAGAAATGGCTATCACTATAGAATCTCACTTTTTCTTTGAGATATCCCTTGGTAAAGTTGAGAAGGTCTATTTCTGAATGCAACCATTCTTGAATGAAGTAGTGAGCTTTTTCTTTCCTAAGTTCTAACTCAGTTCTTATCCAATTTTCTATAAAACGCTTGCTGATACCGAGCTTCTCAGCTCGTTCTAAGCGTTTATCGTAAATTCTAAGTCTTTCATCATCATTGGGTTTTCTCAAATATAAGGTCTGACCGATTGTTTCATCTCCGTAGGTATTGTAGTAGGTGCTTTTTCCATATATAAAGCGTTTCTTCTGACAAATCTTTAGAAGCTGATTAGGAGTGAAATAGGGTGTTTCATTAAAATCATCTATTGCAATATCAATTCGTCTTACTGAAAATTGATTGTAATTGTAGTAGAGGTTGTCCAGAAACTGTCTTTCGGACAGACTATTTGGATCTAATACCTTATCTCTATAGAACTCTAGTGCCTGTCCTGACATGACAAGCATGTAGGACGACTCTTTCGATCCATAGTAGATACGGATATTCCCATAATGAAGCTGGCTATCATAGTTATAGTATTTAAGGCTCCCCTTATTCTCAATAAATAGGTCAAAGTCAAGAAATAGGATATCTTCGATTATTTCTTTTGGCGAAAATTCAGTCTTATCAAACTGAATTTGAATCCAGTCAAATACAGAACGTAAATGCTCCTTTTTTGCCATAGATTTTGATTCAACTTTTTGCCTAATTTTGCCACCCTTGAAATCTCCAAAACCCTTGGTAATACTGAATTCTTTCGATGGTACACCTAACTTGCAGAGGGTGGTGTTACTACACACCCTATCGGTCAAAAATGGTCCGTCCGCATCTACGCTCATTTTCGGCTTTCTGCCTCATGGCTCAGCCGAAAACTCGCTATTAGCCGAACCTATTTTTTGACCTCTCGTTAACAAACCCTAGTAAGCCGGTTTGCATCGACTCTTCAATATCTTGGATTTTCTTTTTTAGGTTGGAATTCTCAATTTTTATCAGTCGCATTTCTCGCTTAAATTCCTGTTTTAAGGCGCTCAGTTCATCGTAGAGCTCATCTATTACTTGGTTTAGGGATTCATGCTCATTGTCTGCTAGACTCCCAAATACGGCTTGTATAGCCTCTTTTAGACCTATTTCAAGTTTTAGTTTAGCTAACTTTTGAAATTGTCTAAGGTCTTCGTCTGTAAAATCATAGGCAACTGTATAACTTAATTGATGAGTTCTGGGATTTCTACTGATAGGAACTTTAATTTTCTTAAATTCCTTGCCACTTATCTCTTTAATCAGTTGAATCCAATTTTTAAGAGTAGAGGTAGAGTTTAGGCCAGAAATTTGATTGACTAACTCTTTATTGGTCATCTTTTTGTGAAACCTCCGAAATTTTCTTGTGCAACTGAAGAGTTTTCTGTGGTATAATTGTTACATAATATGTTTTGATCTTGGAACGAACGGCACATTTGTTTCAAGATTTTTTATTTTGTCGAATCTTACCTCCTTTATTAAAATTTTTTAAATCGACTACTAGTTACATACGCTTTTACCTCCTTTTATGCTATAATATTCTCAATGGAATATTCAATCTCAAAATAAATATTCCTTATGGAATAATTCTATTTTATACCGTTTGGAATATTTTGTCAAGCTAAAATATACGAATAAGAATATCTATAGGAGAATTATGTATACAGAGGATTATAAATTTTCAGAGAGGTTAAAAACTCTCAGAAAATCAAAAAAGTTAACTCAAGTACAAATATCGGAATTAATTGGAGTTCAACAAGGGACATATTCTCGGTGGGAGAATGGAACGTTAGAACCAGGATTAGAATTCGTTGTGAAATTGGCAAATATCTTTGGGACTACTACAGATTATTTGCTGGGACAAAAACCTTATTCAATTATCAGTAGTTTACCTCTAGAACAATTAGATCTTACCAATATTGCAAACTTTTCAAAGGATGAGTTTGATATTTTGAAACATTCAATAGCAGTTTCGGTGGCAAGAAATAAAATAAAGGCAACAGAACTAAAAGATAGAGTTATAGAAAAAAATCAGTTGTCAGAAAAAGATGCAGAACTTTTGAATAAGATTTTTGAAGAAGTTAAAACTTATTGGGAAAATTAGGAGGACGCTAGTCTTCAAAATTCCCTCCCAAAATGTGTCCAAAATATTGACAGAATTCTAGCTTTTCATTATAGTTCTTATGGAACTTTTTTTCTACAACAAAATAGGCTCCATAATATCCATAGGGGATTTACCCACTACAAATAGTATAGAGCCGGTTTTATTAATGTCCTGCATTTCCTAATAAGTTAACCATGACAACACCAATGATAATCAAAATTAAACCGATAATGCTATAAACATTTAGTGTTTCTTTGAAAATCATTACTGAGATAGAGGCTATCAAAACTAAACCGACAGCTGACCATGTTGCATAAGCTATTCCTACAGGAATTTTTTGCATTGCTAGTGATAAGAAATAGAAACAAACGCCATAGCTAAGTAGGGCAGAAACGGTTGGAATAGGCTTTGTAAAACCGTCTGATAATTTCAAAAGGTTAGTTCCCAATATCTCTCCTACAATGGCGATAAAAAGATAAAAGTATGACATGTCTTTAACCTCCTATATGTCATGTTTTTGCTCTAAGAGCTATTATAGCTATCCGTTTTTTATAAATCTTGGCACAAGTCATGAGAATTTGTAGTAAAACTGTGGCAGACACTTTTTCAGAACCAATAGCTGATAAGTTTAGTATATCATAAGATAAATTTTAAATAAAGTCTTGATTTATTTCAATGTCTTGCGTGGTCTCGATTTTACTGGTAAAATTACTTTTAAGAACTTTAAAAAAGAGGCTTCTATATTTGACAAAACAATGACTTGTTGTCCCGAATGTGGGCATCCTTTGGAGAAAAAATTTTTAAAAGATGAGGGAGATATTCCTTATTGTTCACAATGTGCGAGTTTTCGTTTTCCAGTCTTTAATACAGCAATTAGTGCGATTTTATTTAATGAAAAACATGATAAGATTCTCTTGATTAAGCAATATGACATGGCTGAGCATATTTTGCTAGCTGGTTATGTGTCTAATGATATTCACAACCAATTTCTACAATCATTAAAGGCAATTAATTTAGCCTCTCTTATTACGGATATGGGTAATAAAATTGCACAAAACTAGTCCAAAACTCTTTTTAATAAGGAGTATACTTTCTAGCATTTTATAGTTACTAAAAAGTATCTAAACTTTGGAAGTGATACTAAGTTTTAAAAAATATTATGGAAAAAAAGCTTATAAAATCAATATTTCTGAGATTTAAAACTAATAATATTAGACTCAAAATCCAGTGTCCGCAAGGACGTGCCGGTTCGACCCCGGCCGCCGGTATAATATAGTATTAAGAAACGTTGTTAAATCAATGTTTCTTTTTATTTTTGGTCAACTTTTGGTCAATAATTCTATTTTTTAACTAAACTCGTCAAAACTGCACGAACTTTGTTATTTTCAATATCTGCTTTTTCTTTTATAAGATGTCCATAAGTTTCAGTTATTTGTTTAATATCTCGATGCCCCATTAACTTTGAAACTGCCCAAATATCAACACCCATTGCTAGCATAGTTGAACAATACGTGTGTCTCAGACCTGTACTTGTCATATTCTGCGGATAAATTTTCAAATCATTTAAAATTTGCTTTAGATGCTTATTGATTCCTGAATTTGTTACAATCTTATAATTTAAATCTACTAAAATCATATTTTCGTTATTTGTAATTGTTCCGTTTTCAATGAATACAGTTTGTTCTTGTTTTAATTTTTTTAGAATAGTTAAAGTATCATTATCAATTGGTATAGTACGGACTGATTCTTCTGTTTTTGGGTTTGCCCAACGTTTTCTTGCTGTATCATATCGTCTATAAGTTTTGATTTCTGAACTTTCCCACAATACACAATCCCATGTGAGACCTGCAACTTCTCCTGCACGCATTCCTGTTTTCAGTTGAATCAACAATAAATACGGAACTATAGAAGTAGTTAAATCAAGATTGTTTTCTAAATATGTTACTAGTTTTTGATAGTCATCAAAGCTATGAATATATTTTTCATCTCTTCGCTTCTTTGGAGGTCGTCCTGAAAGAATAACCCCTTCAGTAAAATCTTCGATATTAAGCTTATCTCTTTTCGCAAATACAATAACATTCCTAATTTCCGCATTCATTCTACTTACATTGTCACGACAATTTGTTTCAGCGTACTTATTAATAAATGCTTGATATTCGCTCGCTTTGATTTTTAATGCTGGTTTATCTTTAAAATAATCTTTGATAAACTTACCACGCAATAAATGTTTATTAAATGTAGCTTCTGCTTTTCCGAGTGGTTTAACTGTTAATTCTAGCCACTTTTCCCATAGAGCATAGAATGTAATATTTTTATCAATTATTGCACCATTAAGCAATTTTAACTCAAGAGCTAACGCTTCAATTTCAGCTTCTCTTTTTGTCTTAAAGCCTGAATTTGAAGCAACTACCTTTTTATTTTTATCAAAAATTCTATAATCCCATAAATTCTTTTTACCTCGTTTTCTGAATGAAACTGACATGATTACCTCTTCCTAAAAGACGATAACCAAGATATTATCTTGATTATCGTATCATAAACTAAAGATTTCTGCAAAGTTTTCTTCAAAAAATTGTTTCGTTTTGCTGGCTAAGAAGTAGTACCGTCCGCCCTGATTGTCTGGATATTTCACAAACCCATCTCTGTTTTTATCAATATCGATTTTTGAGCGAATATCAGGCTGATAAAGAACATGTTCGAGTAGCCAAGGTCGAGAGACTGAAACCATCTCTAAAACCTCTGATAGACTCATGTATTGCCCCTGTGAAGCCTTGTTTTTCAATTCAAGATATTCATCTTTCTCTACTATAATGTGTGTTTGAGGAAGATTTACTTCCAAATTTTCTATTTTAATTGAGATTTTATCCGTCATATACATTTCCTCTCGTTCTCTTACTTGAATATTTTCCACGGCTCTTTTTCTTTCATTAGTTCATCTTTTTTATTATTTAGAAAAATGATCGTGTCTGGTGAGGGTTTGTACTTTGTTTTGAAATGAATCAAAACATGCTTGAAAAATTCCTGAATTGCTTCTTTACCGTAAATTTTATCAATCTTGTATAGAAATGATTCTAAACCGCTGTTTTTCAATAAGTAAATATAGGTAGATAATAAATCATTTTTTCTTCTTGGTTTTGACCTCAATAAATCAAAATCAGTCGAAACGTATTCCAGCATAACCTTTGAAATATCCCATAATTCATCATTTTTGAAAAATAAATATTTGTCAGTAAATCGTTGAAAAATTAGGCTCGATAGTTCTTTATCGTTTCTACATTTTAAAATATCTAGACCAGTTTGATTAGCGTAACCCTGCCTAATTGACATTTCAAATCGCACCCAATCATCGCATTTCAATGCTTCAGAATAAAAGATGCCCTTCTTTTTCTCCTGCTCCAATTTTTTATCATAAATTCGTAATAGTAGAGAGTTTCCTTTGTTTGCTTTGCTACCAACGTAAATTGTTTCTACTCTATTGTTTGTATTGAACGTACTGATATTTGACTGATTCTTTCTCAATTTGATTGTATTTGTAAAACTATCAACGTATTTTGATTTTATTATTGACTTGTTTAACTCCTGGTGAATCTGATTCACTTTCAAACCTTCATCTATAAAATCAATCGCAAAATCAATTTTTGAAACTCTACAACTACCGCTAAAATAATTTTCTAATTCAAAAAATTTTTGAACTAATTGGCGATACGAAATTTTTTGATTATCTTCTTCGCGTCGTTTCAAGTAATGTTTCAAACCTTGACCCGAGAATTTGAGAAGCACTCCCATTCGTGGGCTGTCAGTGTTAAAACATAACAAAATTTCAAATTCATCAAAATTGATAATATAACTGTATCCTGCAAAGCCTTTTTCATTTAGCTTGTAATTAACCGTGTACTTTTCTAATTTCAATAATTCATCAATTTTTGAACAAATATCCAAAGCAAATGCCTCATAATTAGACATCATTTCGTTATACTCTGGTAAAAATACAAATGAAATTTCATCAACGTCACATTGAATCATAGTAAAATAACTCCTTTTAATTATATTGTAGTTAACGCCGTGAGGGGTGGGATGGGGGTCATTACTCGACCCCCATGAATGCTAGTACCCCATTATTTACGCTTTTTTCTTAATCTCTGACCGTATAAAAACGCTTGTTTAAATGTACTAATCTTTTCCAAACCGTGTTCGTGTAGATTAATGTTCCAAAATTTCCGTGGTTTGCTGAACTGTCCATCAGTAGTCATGATATACCCAGAAAACCTGGGCGCATGATTATCAATATTGTCAGTTTCTCCAAAGACCATTCTAGCTAATTCGTCTGTAATAGCTCCGTTTGATAAACAAATACGAACACCTAAATTATCTCGTACCGCTGTACTCAAAAGCTCTGCCCTTGGTTGTTGCATGCAGATACAGATATAGACACCACTCGAGCGAGAACGTGAAACGATAGACAAGACCAAATCTTGAACCCTTTTTCTCATCTTGTTATCTGTAATACTTGAAATCATTGCTGAATATTCTTCGATAATACATAGCTTCATCTTCATCTCTTTACCGAAATTCACAAAAGTTGCGCCAGTAATATCATCACGTGCTGACAATTTCGCAATTTCTTTTTCACGTTTAATAACTAATTCCAACAATTCTTCAAAATATGCTAAAATAGCTTCACTGTCTGATAAAATAGCCCCAACTGGTAGAAAATCCCATGAGCTGAACTCAGATTTTACATCTAAGATTGTTAAATCAACATCTTCACTGAACAAGAATACTTGTGCAAGCATAGATTTTAAAAAAGTTGTTTTAGAAGAATTTGTATTTCCAACCAATAAAATTTGAGGAGAACGTAAGAATGAAAAGGTTAAGCCTTTTTCAACTGTTATTTCAAAATCGTTGTCAGGTCTTAACTCAATTATGTCTCTTGGCTTGAGCTGTCTTGCTCTAGCTTCTACAATATCATCTAATAAGTAAATGAACTCTGTATTATCTTCACTTAACCAATAATCTAAAACAATGAGTGAACGATTTTTACCCACTAAACAAGCTGATAACATTTCCGCAAACTTTTCCAAATCGTCTGTAGTTTGGTCAGCTAACTTTTTGATTTTTACCGTGATGCGCCTGCTTGACTTCTCAAAGTCAGCATGCGCTTTACTAACATCGATAAATTTGCTACCAACTTTGCGATTAGCAGTTGCTGAATCCAACAGCCCTTTGTGTGTCTGTCGTTCTATCAATCTTAGCTGATAGTATAAAGATATTGCCCCAATTTTTGATAGCCTTAAAACAAACCGAACCAGCAAAACAAGATTCGTAAAAAGCAAGACAGCTATTCCAATCACTATTAAATTCAAACCAAACTGCGCTTCACTTCTAAAAATACCAATCTCTGTTCCTTTAAATAGTAGCCATCGAATAATACCACCACAAAATAGTAACCCAACTCCAAAAATTTGGAGTAGAGTTACAACATTAGGGAATGAAGGTATTAAATGACCTGTATTTTTATTTAATCTGTATCTAATCATAAATACCTACATATTTCTTGCATCTCTGTTAACATTTTGCGACGCATGAGCTCAAAATACATGTATGCACGAATGAAATCAGTGTAACGACCATTTGAATAGACTAAACTCAAATTAACAAAAGATGAAACTCGCCCTTGGACTTCAGAATTAATGTAAATTGCTAAAATTCTACGAAGTTCGATAGGCAGGTCTAAAGCTGTTAAATCATCTAATTCTTTAGAAATATCTTTCATATCTATTTCCTTTCTACTTTAAACTAACTTCTTTAACATCTTCAGCCCAGACTTCTATAACATCGAAACTTTTGAACTTATAGCGACCACGTGGGTTGACTAACTGATACAAATGTCTGAACTGAATCTTGTTCGCAATCTCTATCGTAGGAACAACAAGACTAATCAGTTTAACAGAACCATCATCCCTTGGCATTGAAAGAAACACTTCGTAACCGATTGATTTGTCTGAGAATACAGGGGCGTTTTTACCATTAGTATTTTTTTCAAAACCGACGATTGGGAAGAATGGCTGTGGCTCAGTAACACTTACAGCAACACATGTAGAAATGTTATTAAGAGCTGGAGCAGTGCGACGGTCGTTTACAATTGAATCGCCTGTTTGTTTTGAGTTGCTTCCAAACAATCCTGTTTGAACTAAGTTATTATTCATATTTGTTACCAAACTAGCTAAGAGCTAGTACTTTCTGTTAATTCTTTCTTGTAAATATTTGAACGTTCGTTATTTACATTTCAAGTGTATCACGATTAAAAATTACAATCGTCAAATACACCAAAAGGGAAAAAAATAAAAAAATTTGCATTAGGAGATTTTATTTGATAAGCTGAAAATAGCGATAAGGAGGACATTATATTGAAAGAAAAATATTATAATGTAAAAGAAGCTTTGGATTATATTAGAAGTTATCCTAGCGGAAGAATAGAAAAAGAATTCTATATGGATATAACTGAAAAACAAATTCGTGATATTTTGAAAAAAGATGTACTAGGCCAATATAAGCAACTTTCAGAGGGAGAACATATAATTGAATCATACATAAATTTTCAAGGCGATGAGGTAGTTGAAACTTTATATGTATTTCCAAAATTTGGGAAAAATCCCAAAATTCTCTCGAGTTGGGATAATCTCTATAAAAAAGAAGATAAGCTAGTGAAGCAATTACAACGGCAAGGTTTTAAAACACCAGAAGCCAAAATTAGAGAAGAGTTTAAAAATTCTGGCAAGCCTGCGTATTTAATGAGTGAAGATTATCTTTTCTCATTAAAATTGGAGATTGAAAGACGTCAACTACCGATTAAAATTTTTCGCATTCAGCCACGTACTAGTTCAACAATTAAGCAACTATTGAATGAAGAAATGTTGGAGACTAATTTTGAGTTAACTATAAATACTTTATTAGAAGAATTTGAACGAAGATTAAAAGAAGATTGGTTTGAAAATCAGAAATTATGCATTGAACAAGCTGAAAAAGTAGGTGAACTATTAGAGGATGTTAGGGGGCGTACAGAAATATTACAGTCTGTAGCACCAGAATTGTCATTGGATGCTTACAATAGTAGATTAAAAGAAGTAGAAGAATTTTATAATAAGTTAAAGAATCAAGAATTTATACCACCTTTTAATTTTGAAAAATCTTTCAATAAGTTTAAAAAAATTTATATGAATCAAGAAAACAAGAACGTGATTTCTTCTCTTTCAAATAAAATATATGAATTTGAAAAGTATCAGATTAACAAGTATAAAGAAAAGATTGAAGAACAAAATAAAAATAGAGTTATAACTGAAATTTCATTTAAACGGTATTTAGTCGAATTTTACAAGACTATAAATGACTCTTTTTGGAGAGAGGATTTTCTAAGTAATTTAGAGGATAATTTTGGGATAAAAATAAACCGCTAAGATTTTCTTAGCGGTTGTTTATGTTATTCAATAAGGTTGCTATTGCATCAATTATATCTGTTTTTTGTGGTTCTGGTATTTGTTCAAGTTGATTGATAATATTTTCAATTTCTTCACTCTTTTCTGGGAACTCAAAATTAAAAAATGATTTTTCATCTACTTCAAGAGCTGTGATGATCTTGTTTAACGTTTGTATTTGAAAATTATATTTTTCATTTTCTATGTTGTGGATGTGTTTCGAGCCTAGGCCAGCCAGTTCGGAAAGTTTTTCTTGGCTAAGCCCTTTTGTCAATCGTAAATATCTAATTCTTTTTGCAATAAATGTTTGTAAGTTGTTTTGATTCATAGTTTTTACCTTTACCTAATATTATTTTAAAGATAAAAATTATAAATAATAAGTAGTACAAATTACACTTGTATATTATATAAGTGTTGAATATTACACCATATAATGATAAAATAGTGTAGTAAAACTATAAAAATAAGCTCACTTTATTAGTTTTTAAAGGAGAAATTGATGAAAAAACTACAAACCCTAACCACTTCAACAGCTATTGCGCTTGCATCAGTTGGTGCGCCTGCATTTGCGCAAGAAGCTCAAGCGACTTCAGTACCTACTGACACTGCTGTCAATGAACCTGCTCTTGTTGCTAAGTCACAAGTGAAACCACTTGAAAAGAGTGAAGTTCCTGCGCCTTCTACAGTAAAACCTGCTCTTAACGCTCAAAAAGCTGTTGTAAAAGAAGCTGAAGCTAAGATTGATACAGCTAAAGCTGATGTAAAAGAAAAAGAAGCTACTGTTGCTTCAATTGAAACAGAATATTCTAATGCAGATAAGGCTGTTAACGATGCACAAGCAATTGCTTCTCAAGTAACACCTGCAAAAGTTGCTGAAGTTAAAGATGCTCAAGCTAAGAACCTTGAAGCGCAAACCACTAACCAAGAAGCAACTGAAGCTACAAATGCACAAATTAAGTCTGAAACGAAAGTTCTTGCTGAAAAGCAATCAGACGTGGCAACAGCTAAAGAAAATCTTGACCAAGCCGAAAAAGATGTCCAAACAGCTGAACAAACAGTCGCAAATGCAGAATCTGCACTTGACGGAACTGGACTTGCAAATGCTGAGAAAGACTTGAAAGACGCTCAAAAAGGTGTCAAAGACGCTGAAGCTACCGTCAATGAAGCTGAAACAGCTTTTGCAACAGCAAAAAAAGCTGATGAAACACGTGAAGATGCTATCAAATCAGCTATAAACAACGTGAATGTTAAAAATGATGCATTGAAATTAGCTAAAGAAATGATGGACGCAGATCAAAATAAAGTTGATTCTATCCAAACAAAAGCAGATGCTACAGCGTCTACAGAAAAAGAAGCTCAAACTGCTTTGGATGCACAGAAAGCTCGCTCTGGTGAGGCTGTCATCAAAATGGGAAATCCAGTTCACCATTTGACAGATAAAGAAAAAGCTTACTATGGTCTTGATAAAAATGATATTACATTTTCAGATGCTAAGAGTTATTATGTTCGTAATCGTTACAAAAAAGATGGTAAAGCTAATGAATTAATGTTGCTAATGGGAGCAAAAATGTATAAAGCTCTCACAGTTGACTTTAATAAAAATGATGCTAATCGCAAAGTAGATATTGACAATTTGAAAGATGCTGAAATTATTGAAATTAGTGATTTTTATGCTAAGTTAATCAATGCTTTACGAGAAAACATGGGATATCCAAAAGAAAATAGAGCTTACGTAGCTCAAGATACACTTGAGCATAGCAAAAAAAAGGCAAAAGCCTATGAAGCGCGTGGAACCGACCCTGTTGTAGCTGGTCACATTTCTGAAAACAACGGTCCGGAAAATATGGCAGGTATCTACGGGGGTGAACGAATTTCAACAATGCTTGGTTTGAAATATGCTGTGTTAGATGCTTTTAAAAGATATTCATTCCTAGATGGTGATTCAAATTGGGGACATTTGGATAATCAACTAGGTGGCATTTTAGGAGACTATGATAACGGTCTTGCTATGACAGTTGCTAATATCAACGGAAATCATTGGTTCATCAACTCATTTGGTAGCGATGGTAAGCATAAAATTAACCTCAACAAAGACCTTGCCCAACTTGAAGCAAAACTAGTTGAAGCACAAAAACAAAACAGTCAAGCTCAAGATGCGTTTGCAAACGCAAAAGCTGAATTAGCAGCAGCTTCACGTAAATATGCTTCAGCACTTGACGCTAAAACACAAGCTGAAAAAGAATTGGCAAGCAAAACAGCTACTCCACTTCAAACAGAAGTCGCTGAAAAGAACTTACAACTTGCAAACCTTGCTTTGACAAACGCTAAGAAACGTGAAGCTCAAGCAAGTGAAGCAGTCGCGAACTTCTCAGCAAGTCTAGCTGACAAGAAAGCTACTCTTAAAAAAGCTCAAGACGCACTTAAAGACGCTAAAGTGAAACGAACAATTGCGTCACAAGCTCTTGAAAATGCTTCAGCCAAACTTGAAGACCAAGAAACTAAACTAGACAACTTGAACAAACAAGTTACTAAACTTCTTGCTGAAAAAGATGCTCTTGTTAAAGAAGCTAAAGAATTGGCTGAACAATTGCAAGCATATTTGGACGCACCAGTTGCTCTAACTAAAGCAAAACAAGCTAGAACAGCCGTTAGTGTCAAATTGGAACTCGCTAAATCTGACCTAGAAATGGCACAGTCTAAGCTTGAAAACTTGTTGACTGCACAAAAAGCTGAAGAAGCTAAACTTGCAGAACTTGAAGCAACATATGCTAAACTCGTTGACCTTGCAGAGAAAGCTCAAGAAAACGTTGTTGCAACACTTCCTGACGGAACAGTAATTGCTATCCCTAAAGATGCACCAGTTGCTGAAGTGCTTCCTGAATTGAATCTTGATGCACTCGTTAAGGAAGATGCTAAAGATAGCACTGTTAAACAACTTCCTGACGGAACAATCGTTGCTATCCCTAAAGATGCACCAGTTGCTGAAGAACTTCCTACTGCCAATGTTGACGAATTGAAGAAAGCTCTTGATGCAGGTAAAGAAGTTACGTTGGATGCACAAGGGAATGTTGTTGTACGTGAAACAAAACCAGCTACTTATGAAAAACCAGTTAACGTTGATCGTCCACAAGCCAAAAATGATAAATCAAATAAAGATTATGCAAGTGATAAAAACGTTACTATCGATAATAAAGGAAATGTTATCACAAAAGGTCAGACTTATACAAGTCAGCAACAAGTATCAGATAAGCCAACTTATTCACGAGTAGAACGCGCAAAAACATTACCAAATACTGGAACGAAAGAAAGTAACTTAACATTATTTGTTTTAGCAATTCTATCAGGACTAGGAATTGCATTAAAAAGAAGACAAGGAAAATAAAAAATGGGATTATTTACAGACTCACTAAAAGTTAGCTCTGGCTTAACTTTAGGCCATGCAGCGACAAAAATAGGTATTCAGAAAACATTGTCAGCAGCAGAAGAGAGAGCGGCTACAAAGTTTAAAACTTATCAAGCTAGATTTTTTGACCCTATTGTACGTGAAGATTTATGTCATTTAGAAGTCGATGGTCATTTAAGAGCTAAAGACTACCCTTTTCCTGAAAAAGCTAGTGTAATAAATGTTTCAGTATTGCAAAAGGATATTCAACATCTAACGAAAGAATTTAATACAGAGAAATTAGTAAACTTTATTAAAAGACATCCATTATTTACAGTTTTTATTATTTGGTTATTAAGTGTACCAATTGGGTTGTCAGATATTGGCACAGTGCTAAGTTTTTCAGCATTTGTTTTTGTTGTAAGATTAATATTCATACGACCTAAAAAATTTGAAAAACTATTGATAGAAGATGCTAAACAATACTGGAAAGTTAGAGAGTATGTAAGACATGCTTTAGAGATGGGAGAATTAACACAACAAGAAAGTCTAAGAAAATTATTAAATGCTAGACTGGTACAACGTTTCCCAGACACAATTGAAGAAATTGAAGCACATGCATTTAATTATAAGCATGGACTGTAATTAAATAAAAAATCTTCTTATTATAAATAGGAAGATTTTTTGGATTCACAAAAATAGTTTAAAAGACTACGCTATTTAGACCATTTTTGAGAATGAATATTGGACTATACCGATTGTGCCGAACACGGTATTGAACTATGTATAAAAAATTGTGATTATTAAATTCCAAGGCTATAAAATTAAAGCAAAAGTTTAAAATTTATTTGGTCAACCACTGGTCAATTTCCTCAATTTCAATACTAATTAGCGTGTGATAATATCTTGATTTAATCGTTTCTTGGTTATTTATTTTAACTTATTTTAACGCTAGTTTGTTGGCCGCCGGTATAGTATGAAAGACAAGGTTTTCAAACCTTGTTTTTTTGTTGAGTAATTTATTAAAATTTCACTAAAAAAGGTCTATACCATTTACAAATTGTTTTGAAAGGTTTATAATGTAATTGACATAATAAATAGTAGATTATTTCTTAAGGGGGTTATCATTATGCCTAAGTATATTAAAGCTGATCAATTTTTCTATCCACATGGTATTCGTCGTGGAGGTTATTTGGAACTTATTGATGGCAAGTTTGGTAAGCATGTTGAAGAGATTTCGGATGATGCAGAAATTTTAGACTACTCTGGTTACAGCATTGCACCGGGTCTAGTTGATACACACATTCACGGTTTTGGTGGTGTCGATGTTATGGATAATAATATCGAAGGTACACTTCATACGATGAGTGAAGGCCTTCTTAGCACAGGTGTTACTAGTTTCTTACCAACTACACTAACTTCATCATACGAACAATTGCTGGCTGTTACTGAAAACATTGGTGCACGCTATCAAGAAGCATCTGGTGCTAAGATTCGTGGTATTTATTTTGAAGGACCTTACTTCACCGAAGAATTTAAGGGGGCTCAAAATCCTGCCTATATGAAAGATCCACGTATGGATGAATTCCGCGCTTGGCAAAAGGCTGCTAATGGTCTTCTTAATAAAATTGCTCTTGCACCTGAACGTGATGGTGTTGAGGATTTTGTCCGTACAATTACTGGTGAAGGTGTAACTGTTGCTCTTGGTCACTCTAATGCTACCTTTGATGAAGCAAAAAAAGCTGTTGATGCCGGAGCTAGTGTATGGGTTCACGCTTATAATGGAATGCGTGGCTTAACACACCGCGAACTTGGTATGGTTGGTGCTATGTATGAGTTACCACACACTTATGCAGAATTGATTTGTGATGGTCATCACGTGGATCCTAAGGCTTGCGAAATTCTTCTTAAACAAAAAGGAACTGAAAATATTGCCCTTATCACTGACTGTATGACAGCAGGTGGTTTGCAAGATGGTGATTATATGTTAGGTGAATTTCCAGTTGTAGTTGCAAATGGGACTGCTCGCCTTAAATCTACAGGTAACTTGGCAGGTTCCATTCTCAAACTAAAAGATGGTCTCAAAAATGTAGTTGAATGGGGAATTGCGAATCCTCATGAAGCAGTCATGATGG
Source organism: Streptococcus sp. HMSC061D10 (assembly GCF_001808865.1). Taxonomy (NCBI): domain Bacteria; kingdom Bacillati; phylum Bacillota; class Bacilli; order Lactobacillales; family Streptococcaceae; genus Streptococcus; species Streptococcus sp. HMSC061D10. The sequence goes on from NZ_KV795033.1 coordinate 17,705, forward strand.
CTAGTCTGAATCCAGCTAAATCAGTTCATATCGATGACGTCTGTGGACAAATTCGTGAAGGCTACGATGCAGACTTTATCGTGCTAGATAAAGATTTGGAATTAGTAGCAACTTATCTAGATGGAGAAAAACGCTATCAAGCATAATCTAAAAAGTAGAAACGACTTTAGTTTCTACTTTTTTTAATAAATTTGTTATTTCTTTCACATATCACTTGATTTCGATATTGAAAAGGTTTACAATCGTGATATAAACAATACAAATAAAAAAGCGGAGGATTGCTTATGAAAGCTTATACTTACGTTAAACCCGGCCTTGCTTCTTTTGTTGATGTAGACAAACCAGTTATTCGCAAGCCAACAGATGCTATTGTGCGTATCGTTAAGACTACTATTTGCGGTACTGACCTTCATATTATTAAAGGGGATGTTCCCGCTTGTAAGAGTGGAACAATCCTAGGACATGAAGGAATTGGTATTGTCGAGGAAGTTGGAGCAGGAGTTTCAAACTTCAAAAAGGGTGATAAGGTTTTAATTTCTTGCGTTTGTGCATGTGGCAAGTGTTACTATTGTAAAAAAGGAATCTATGCTCACTGTGAAGACGAAGGTGGATGGATTTTTGGACATTTGATTGACGGTATGCAAGCAGAATATCTTCGTGTGCCTCATGCTGATAATACTCTTTATCATACTCCATCTGCCTTGTCTGATGAAGCCTTAGTTATGTTATCTGATATCTTGCCAACTGGCTATGAAATTGGTGTCTTAAAAGGGAAAGTTGAGCCTGGCTGTAGTGTAGCTATCGTTGGTTCAGGGCCAGTTGGATTGGCAGCTCTTTTGACGGCACAATTCTATTCACCAGCTAAATTGATTATGGTGGACCTAGACGATAACCGTTTGGATACTGCAGTTTCTTTCGGTGCTACTCATAAGATTAATTCTTCAGACCCTGAAAAAGCAATTCAAGAAATTTATGATTTAACAGATGGTAGAGGTGTGGATGTTGCTATAGAAGCTGTTGGTATTCCTGCAACGTTTGATCTCTGTCAAAAGATTATCGGTGTAGATGGAACAGTAGCCAACTGTGGTGTGCATGGTAAACCAGTTCAGTTTGATTTGGACACTCTTTGGATTCGTAACATTAATGTTACTACTGGATTGGTTTCTACCAATACAACTCCTCAGCTTTTGAAAGCCTTAGAAAGTCATAAAATTGAACCTGAAAAATTGGTAACTCATTATTTCAAACTTAGTGAAATAGAAAAGGCCTATGAAGTATTTAGTAAGGCCGCCGATCATCATGCAATTAAAGTGATCATTGAAAACGATATTTCAGAAGGTTAATCTTGTTTTTAAATCCAGTTATTCGTTTTAGAATAGCTGGATTTTTTGAAAATGTTATATAATTCGTGAAAATGAGCAAAATTCTTTCATTGTTCTCAAAATTTCGCTATAATATACGGTACAAAGGAAGTTAAACTATGTATCGAGTTATAAAAATGTACGGAGATTTTGAACCGTGGTGGTTTATAGAAGGCTGGGAAGACGACGTCATTGCGAGCAAAAAATTTGATAACTATTATGACGCCTTGAAATATTATAAGTCTTGTTGGTTTGAGTTAGAAAAGGAGATTCCCCTTTACAAAAGTAGAGGAGACTTGATGACTATTTTTTGGGATCCAGAAGATAAACGCTGGTGTGAAGAATGCGATGAATTTCTTCAGCAATATCATTCCTTGGCTTTGTTGGAAGATGGTCAAGTCATTCCAGATGAAAAATTTAGACCTGGTTACGAAAAGCAGACTGGTTTAGAAATCCACCGTACTTGTCGCATAAAAAAAGAAGAAACAACTTTTTAATGAAGTTGTTTCTTCTTTTTTATATTTTCTTCGAATAATAAGAATGAGGAGGAAGATATGGTACAAATACTTGCACAAGAATTGATTACACTGGCCAAAAAACAGGGAGCTCAGGACATCTATTTTATTCCTAAAGAAAAGATTTACGAGCTACATATGCGAGTTGGAGATGAGAGACATTTGATTAACACCTATGACTTTGAAAAGTTGGGGGCTGTCATTAGTCATTTTAAGTTTATTGCGGGGATGAACGTTGGAGAAAAACGCCGTAGTCAGCTTGGTTCCTGTGATTATCAGCATGGAGATAAGGTTTCTTCATTACGCTTATCGACGGTGGGAGATTATCGTGGTCATGAGAGTCTAGTTATCCGGCTTTTGCATGATCAAGAACAAGAGTTGCTCTTCTGGTTTCAGGACCTTAAGGAACTGGAAAAGGGCTTTAGGCAACGCGGGCTTTATCTTTTTGCAGGCCCCGTAGGAAGTGGTAAAACTACTTTGATGCATGAATTAGCCAAGTCATTGTTCAAGGGACAGCAAGTCATGTCTATTGAAGACCCAGTAGAAATTAAGCAGGAAGAGATGCTGCAATTACAGCTCAATGAAGCTATCGGACTGAGCTATGAAAACTTGATAAAACTTTCCCTACGACATCGTCCAGATCTTTTAATCATTGGAGAAATTCGAGATAGTGAAACAGCCCGTGCTGTTGTACGAGCTAGTCTGACAGGTGTCACGGTATTCTCGACAATCCATGCCAAGAGTGTTCGTGGGGTTTATGAGCGCCTCTTAGAACTTGGTGTCAGTGAAGATGAACTTGCAGTTGTTTTACAAGGTGTTTGTTACCAGAGACTAATCGGAGGAGGAGGAATCATTGATGTTGCAAATGGAAATTATCAAGAACACCAGGCAGAAAAGTGGAATGGACAAATTGACCAGCTTCTTAAAGAAGGACATATCACTGCCCTTCAAGCTGAAACGGAGAAAATTAGCTACCAGTAAGCAGAAGAAAATCATCACTCTCTTTAACAATTTATTTTCGAGTGGTTTTCATCTGGTAGAAATCATTTCCTTTCTAGATAGAAGTCTCTTGTTGGAAAAGGAATATGTATCGCAGATGCGACTAGGACTTGCGCAGGGAAAGTCTTTTTCGGAAATGATGGGTCATTTAGGTTTCTCGAGTGCGATTGTCACGCAACTTTCATTGGCTGAAGTTCATGGAAATCTCCATTTGAGTTTGGGGAAAATTGAAGAATATTTGGATAATCTTGCTAAGGTCAAGAAGAAGTTAATTGAAGTTGCGACCTACCCACTTATTTTGCTAGCTTTCTTACTGCTCATTATGATGGGTTTGCGAAATTATCTCTTGCCTCAACTGGATAGTAGCAACATAGCTACCTTAGTGATTAGCAATCTACCACAGATTTTTCTTGGGATTACTCTAACACTAAGTCTTGCATCTTTAACAGGACTGATATTTTACAGAAAATCTAAGAAGATACAAGTCTTTTCTTTTCTAGCTAAAATTCCCTTTCTAGGTGTATTTGTTCAGTATTATCTGACGGCCTATTATGCTCGAGAATGGGGTAATATGATTGGTCAAGGTCTGGAGCTATCACAGATTTTTCAGATGATGCAGGAGCAAGGAAATCCTCTTTTTAAGGAAATCGGACATGATTTATCCCTGTCCTTGCAAAATGGGCATGAATTTTCTATGGTTGTGCGGAATTATCCTTTTTTTAGAAGAGAGTTGGGACTAATCATTGAATATGGAGAGGTCAAGTCCAAGTTGGGAAGCGAATTGGAAATCTATGCAGAAAAAACGTGGGAATCCTTCTTTACTCGAGTTAATCGTACTATGAACTTAGTTCAACCCCTGGTCTTTATTTTTGTAGCTCTGCTAATCGTTTTATTGTACGCAGCTATGTTGCTGCCTATGTATCAAAATATGGAGGTAAATTTTTAGATGAAAAAAATGTTGATGAAATTAAAGAAAGCCAAGGCAAAAGCTTTTACACTGGTAGAAATGAAGGTTACTAAAATTCTTTATACT
>NZ_KV795034.1:0-251 GCF_001808865.1 Streptococcus sp. HMSC061D10
ATGGCGCGAGACGGAATCGAACCGCCGACACATGGAGCTTCAATCCATTGCTCTACCAACTGAGCTACCGAGCCTTATTGCGGGAGCAGGATTTGAACCTACGACCTTCGGGTTATGAGCCCGACGAGCTACCGAGCTGCTCCATCCCGCGTTAATAATAAAGGAGGATGTGGGATTCGAACCCACGCACGCTTTTACACGCCTGACGGTTTTCAAGACCGTTCCCTTCAGCCGGACTTGGGTAATCCTCC
>NZ_KV795035.1:0-235 GCF_001808865.1 Streptococcus sp. HMSC061D10
TTCCCTTCAGCCGGACTTGGGTAATCCTCCATAGTATTAATGGACCTTGTAGGACTTGAACCTACGACCACTCGGTTATGAGCCGAGAGCTCTAACCAGCTGAGCTAAAGGTCCAACAAGATCATTATAGCGGCGAAGGGGATCGAACCCCCGACCTCCCGGGTATGAACCGGACGCTCTAGCCAGCTGAGCTACACCGCCATCAATCGGGAAGACAGGATTCGAACCTGCGACA
>NZ_KV795036.1:0-1454 GCF_001808865.1 Streptococcus sp. HMSC061D10
CTGACTTAGATGCACTTGTCGAGGCTGAAGATGAGGCACTCGTTGACGCTGACTTAGAGGCACTTGTCGACGCTGACTTAGACGCACTTGTTGACGCTGACTTAGATGCACTTGTCGATGCCGAAGCTGAAGCACTTGTTGAGGCTGACTTAGATGCACTTGTCGAGGCTGAAGCTGATGCACTCGTTGAAGCTGACTTAGATGCGCTGGTCGATGCTGAGGCTGAGGCACTCGTTGACGCTGACTTAGATGCGCTAGTCGACGCTGAAGCTGAGGCACTTGTTGAGGCTGACACCGAAGCGCTTTGACTAGCACTTACTGAGAGTGACTTGGATTGTGAAAGCGACTGACTGGTTGTACTAGATTCAGATTCAACTACTTTTACTCCACTATTGAAAAAGTTCGTTCCAGATACATTAGTTCTACCAGCGTAAGGGGTAAAGGTAAAAGATGTATCCGTTCCAGTAATCGGTACAGTCCAAGTTGATGTTAAACCATACCCCTGCTTAGCCTGATACCCATTCATTTGGTACCCATCTGACCATGTATAATTCCCAGTTCCAATAGTAAAGGTAGGGGTAGTATTTGACTGAGGATTAGCAACTTGCTTACCGCTAGAATCCGTAATGTAGTTTGTTACACTTGAAGGTGTTCCTAATCCCTTCCCTAGCGTAAACATAGTTTGATAAGCTTTTCCTGTATTATAGATAGAATATCCATAAGACAAGGATGAAGGCTTTTCTACAGTCGACGTTTTAGGATTATCATAAGTAATTGTATAAACAAAGGTCAGTTTTGATCCATTATTTGATACTGTCAATTTATAGTAAATTGGGATATTATTTGAATCTTTACCGGCACCTGTATAAACTTTTGTCTGACCTTTAGCAATGTTTAAACTGGCACTAATTGCAGGAGCACCATTTACAGTCGTATTGCCAGAAAAACCAGCAGCATTCATAGAAGCTATTAACTGATCAATGGAATCTCCTAAACGCTTGCGTTGCTCAGGATAGGATTGGAGACTGGCATTTGTACTAAGCAAATCAGTACTTGCAGTGATCTCCTTCTGAACATTAGCAATAGCTTGTTCAATAACTGCTTTTTGATCAGCATTAGTAACTGACGCTGCATAATCACTTGCTAGTTTTTTTAGAATTTCTGCTTCAGACAGATTTTGGTCTAAAATTTCTTTTTCAGAATCAAGTTTAGACTGATTTTGGGGATCTATTGATCTAGTATCATCGCTTTGAGAATTAGCTTGACCATTAAGGTTATTCAGCTGATCTGAATTCGCGTTCAAAACAACATTAGCGATAGCATTGCGAGCCGAAGTTGCCTTTTGCACGACTGCTGTCAAATCAGCTGTCGGATCTGCAAGTGCTTTTTCAATCTCTACTACAGCAGCATTCACCTTAGTGATAGCTGAATCGGTATTTGGCAAACCAGCAGCT